>JBDHXS010000350.1:0-7293 GCA_039810845.1 Runella sp.
CCAAAATTTAGGTCATTGCCCTGCTTTTTCGTATTTCAACAGTTTAGAAGCCCAAGGAATAAAATGCTGAAAGTTGGGTTGGTCGGTGTGGCCGCCGTCGTGTTGTCGCCATGCCAGTTGCCCGTTGTGCATGGAGGTGAGGGTAGGTGGCATTTGTTCCTTGTTGTAATTGTTGGAAACGCCTAAATCTTTTGCTCCCAAGAGTTTATAAACAACACCTGCGGCGATTGTTGCCATATAGCTGCCTTGTTGGTCGAGCCATTTGGCGTCACCTTTTTCAGGAATACCGTAGCTGACATAACAAAGACGCGGTGCACAAAGCGCAATCAGTTGATGCGAATCTATTGATAAATCGCAACCTGTTTTTTTGCCAAAGCTGGATTCTTCGGTTCCGTACTTTAAGTAATTGCCTGCCATCCAATGGTACTCACCGCTACCTGTTAGACTTTCCACCGCCTCTCCAAACACCCGTCGATGCAAGGTTGTGCCCCCTTTGCCCGATGAACCAATCAACCCTACGGCAAATCGCGGCTCAAAAGCTAAGGTGACCAATGCGGCTTTTCCGTAGCGAGAAACACCTTCTATGCCTACTTTTTGGGCATCTACGGCGGGGTCGGTTTCTAAATAATCCAGTCCGCGAGCAGCACCCCACGCCCAAGCTCGGAGCGAACCCCAATCGTCAGGTTTGCGGTATTGCCCTTTGTTGACCAAACCAATGATTCCTTTGGTCAACCCCGCGCCATTGTCGGCCTGAATACTTGCGGGGTCAATGGTACAATAACCCCAACCTGCGGCCAACAATTGTTCGCTGCCGGGCGATTCACCCGTAGGGAGCGGTGCGAAAAAATTAGGGGGCTGTGAACGGAAAACGGGATTATAAGCGGGATATTTATCAAAAATCGCTTTCATTTCAGGATTGCTTTTTAGGAGCATTTCCTTGAAAGCGGCGTTGATTTTCTCGAATTCTTCGTTGTTGGGTTGGGCAGGAGCAGGAAAAGACGGGCGACCAAACATCATCAATACAGGCACTGGGCCTTTGACATTGGTGGGAATGACCAACATCATATTAATCTCTACCTTGATTGAGGGGTAAGCACTGTTGTCCACACGGCCTATCAATTTCTTAGCAGTGACGGGAATCCGCCCTACAAACTCATTGTCCACTGCTTCTACTTGCCATGTTACTTTTGGGATATTTTTAGGGTGTCTTCCATACACTTCGCGCTCAAATTCTTCGATAATCTCTGGACGGCGTTGCGACCACCACATGTCGGTTGAGGTTACTTTATAGCCATTTTTCAGCGTTAACATATCGGGTAAAGTAGGGCAGGGGTTGGCAACTGATTCGTCATAATTGGCGTGATTGGGTGCCGACTCGTTACCACTTGGGCCAGGGCGCAGAGCTCTGATGCCCAGTTGCTGTTTCATATTGGCGTGGTCGGCAGCGGTGAGTTTGTTAAGACTATCGCGTTGGGCAGCCGTTAAGCCAAACTGGGCAAAAGTAGAAAGGCTAATAAAACAAAAAAGTAGCGAGTAGTATGTCGGTTTCATAATCATGAATTGAGGTTGAAATAATATTTTCAAGGTCTTTTATATTCCAAATTGACTACTACTGCTACATATCCCAAGAAGATTTTGTTGGTAAGTATGGAGGATTTAATTATCAATCAATTTCAACAATTCATTCAAGGTTTCAGGCGAACTCGGGCGGGGTGCATCGGGGGCAATGATTTTGCCATTTTTATCAATAATCACGTAGCGAGGAATGCTCGTTACCATCAATTTACGCAACATTGCGGCGTTGTCAGCGGGTTTTACGTGGCCATTTTCACCCTGCAATTGCAGTTGTTCCAATGCTTTTTTCCACGCCTCTTCTTTTTCATCAATGGAGGCGTAAAGAAACACGATTTTCTTTTTTTGCTTGTCGGTCAACTTCTCTTGCATGGCTTTGGAATGAGGGAACTCGGCACGGCAAGGCCCACACCAACTCGCCCAAAAATCAAGATAAACGACTTTTCCTTTGAAGTCCGACAAACGAAACGTTTTTCCTTCGGCATTTTGCATGATAAGTTCATCTTCCTTCCCTGCCTTTGAAGCTACCTCAGCGGGTTTCTTTTCCTCTTTGCGGGTAAGCACCTCGTTGCATTTCTCGGTCGCCAAACGGGCGTATTTTTCCGATTGGGGCGTAATTTTCAACAAATCCAACGTACTCACTACGGCATCTTTGGGGGTATTGGCGCAGGTTTCGCGCATGAGTCGGCACAAATAATAGGGCAATGCCTGAGAGCCTGAAAGGTATTTTTTGGCAAAAGCCGCTTTGTCGTTCATGGCCGCTCCCATGTCGGCGTATTTATTAAAGGCATGGTCGCGGGAGTTGAAATAGGTCACAAAAACCACCAAGAAATCACGGTACGAAGCCGTTAGAAAAGCTTCTTCGTTCGCAATTTTTTTGGGGTCTAATGCTTCGGTCATAACGGCGGGCAAAGACGACATTTTCAAGTTTTTGGTATCGGCATTGCTCCGTGCCACGGCATGGTTGAGCACCCAATACCAATAATTCCAACGAATGGTGTTTTCGACGTAGCGCTTAAACGGCTCCGAGAGCTTGGCCGCATCAGGGTAGTTTTTTAGGAAATCCTGTTGCTTACGACGTTGGTTGAAAAGGTCAATTTCTCGTACGTCAATGTTCTGAGAAAAAAGTAATTCGTACTGTTTTTTGGCATCAAAATCTGCCGCAAATTTCTGTTGAAACTCATTCCAAAATGACTTGTGAGCAGCGTCATTCCAAAGCGCGTTGTACGCCTCCAAAACCGACGCGGGCGCTCCTTCTTTAAAAATATCCAACGAATCTTTGGCTGTAACGGCTGCATTAGCTTGCGCCAAAAGCGTTTGTGCCCATAGCAACAAAACCGATAGTAATAATCCAATTCTCATGAGATGGTCAATGGTTGTAAAAGTGACTTTACCCAACTAAACGCATTTTTCGTACCAGAAGTGCGGAAGCGCCTAAAAACCAATTGAATTACCACCGTCCACGGGCAAAGATACCCCCGTCACGTACTTGGCTGCGTCCGACGATAGATACACTGCCGCCCAGCCAATGTCTTCGGGTTTGCCAAAATAACCCATTGGAGTACGGTCAAGGGCTTTGTTCATGCGGTCGGGATCGCTGCTCATAGCAGTTTTCATCATGGCCGTTTCAATAAAGCCAGGGGCAATGGCATTGACGCGAACGTTAAACTTCGAAAATTCGGAGGTAAGCACCTGTACCATTCCCTCCACTCCCGATTTGGAAGCCCCATACGCCACCACGCGGTCGATGCCGTAATAAGCAGCCATGGATGAAATCATTAAAATAGACCCACTTTGACGCGCCACCATGCGCTTGGCACAAGCCCGCGTAAGGGAAAAAACCGCACTTAAATTGGTATGAATGATTCGGTGGAAATCTTCGTCTGAAACCTCTAAGGCAGGTTTTTTCATGTTGATACCTGCGTTGTTGACCAACACATCAATGGGGCCAATCGTGGTTTCGATGTGTTCTACTAACGCCTCCAGTTGCGACAAATCGGTAACGTCGTTTACCACATAATGCGCTCTTTCACCCAGTTCTGCCACGGCTTCTTGCAGTGGGGTTTCACGGCGGCCAGTTATTACGACGGTTCCTCCTGCGGCAATCATACATTTTGCGATGGCGTTGCCAATGCCGCTACCACCGCCAGTAATGAGGGCGATTTTGCCCTCTAACGAAAAAATCGGATTCATTTATTTAGTAATTTTTTGGATTCGGTTTTACATCTGGGGGATAAAAATTTCACGAACAAAAACTTTATCGTAAATGATAAATCTCCGTCAGCTTTTTGACGTCATCTAAGGTTCGGGTAGGCGGTACAAGCGGCTTTGGAATCGGTAGTTTTGAAAACTCACCGAAGTACAACACACAAGCATCTCGCCACCACAACGCCTCTTTTTCTTGAATTTTCAAACGCCCTTTCACGTCCTCAAACGTCTCTTTATCAACGTCTAACTTCACACTCTCCCAAGCCGATTGCAGCTTTACTACTTGTCCAACTCCATCGTAATAACGGTGACAAAGTTCGTCCCAAAGAGTACGCCCAGTGCTTAGTTTTTGGATCCAAGGTACGTGATGAAACCAAAGCAAATAGTCGAGCGGGCATTTTTCGGGATTCCCCCAAAGTTGCTGAACTTCGGGGCTATACAACTGAAGCGCATTGCTCACTTTGCCCGTTCTGTCAAAGCCCAAACCCATCGAATCGGCACGGTGATAATAAATGGAAGTCCAATCGGGGCGGGCGGCCTTAGTAAGCCACGGTTCAGGCCCGTAGTGATGCCCCTCTCCCATCATGTGCGACGTCCCCAACGGATAGGTATAACTCACGTATATCGGGTGCGACTTGAGCATAATGTCCGTAATTTTCTGCA
The DNA here is from genome assembly GCA_039810845.1 of Runella sp. Lineage (GTDB taxonomy): Bacteria > Bacteroidota > Bacteroidia > Cytophagales > Spirosomataceae > Runella. The sequence goes on from JBDHXS010000350.1 coordinate 4,444, forward strand.
CCGACTGCGGCTTTTGGGTCAACGTCATGCGCGTCCATTCTGTCGCAATTTGTTCCGACGACAGGGTGTAATCCCACGCCAAGCGACCAAATGCGTACCAATTGCTTTGATTAAACGGATGACCGCACCAGTTGGCGTCCGAACCTGTGTTGGCGACCCCAGCCATGAGCGAAAGTGAGTGGTTTTCAGCACTTCCGTCCACAATTTTGGCAACCGTTGTGCCTTTTCCTTTCGCGTAAGTATCCGTATCCAAACATTCTTTGAACATGGGGGCAAGGTAGGTCAAGTGCGTTGACTGTCCCAAATATTCTTGCGTAATCTGAAACTCCATGCCCAAGGTTGTCTTAGGGAAAGCCCCAAACATCGGGTGAAACGGCTCGCGCGGCATAAAGTCAATCGGACCATTTTTGACTTGGACAATCACTTTGGGGGCAAATGTGCCATCCAATGGCTTAAATTGGGCATAACCTTCTTTAAAACGGTCGCCTTTGGGATCGGCATTATAGACAAACGCCCTCCAAATAACAATTCCACTAAACGGACGCATGGCTTCGGCCAGCATGTTGGCCCCATCGGCGTGGGTACGCCCGTAGTCCTGAGGGCCAGGTTCTCCTTCAGAATTGGCTTTGACCAAATACCCCCCAAAATCAGGGATATAGCGGTGAATTTCTTTGGTTTTTTCGTTCCACCACTTTCGCACTTCGGGGTCGAGGGGATCTGAAGTCTTTAGCCCACCCAAAGTACGAGGCGAACGAAAATTGACCGAAATAAATACTCTGATGCCATAAGGACGAAGTACGTCGGCAACGGCTTTGATTTTTTCGAGGTATTCTTCGGTCAAAAAGCGTGAACTTGCATTGACATTGTTGATGGATGTCGCATTGATGCCCAACGACGCATTGGCTCGGGCATAGGTAATGTAACGAGGGTCAATCCGAAACGGGAGTTCAGTCCACTTCCACATCGACGAACCTGCGTAACCCCGTTCGACGGTTCCGTTGGCATTGTCCCAGTGATTCAGCATCCTTAATTTGATTTTTGGGCTGCTTTTCACCGAAAGATTTGTCAATGATTTCCCCGTTTGCAAGTGACGAAGTAACTCAAACGCACCGTACAATACCCCCGCTTCTGACTTGGACGAAATGACGATATTTCCTTTTTCCGAAAACAACTCAAAGCCGTCCTGAGGCAAAGTGGAAGGGGAATTGGGAGCAACGTTCAAGATAATTCCGCCCGATTTGGTAGCGGTTTGCAGAAGAGCAGGTGCTTTTCCTAACAAACCTTTTAAGCCCATTTCTAACTCCTGTACCGCTACTTTGATGGTTGGATGTGAAGAATTAGCCGCCACAAACTGCGTCGATTTTGTGTACGTATCACGCTGTTGGGCATCGGGCAAAAGGTCATATTTGAGCCAAAGGCGAGAGCCATCGTCGGCAAAGGCAAGGGAGGAAATAAACAGTAAAAAAAGAAAGAGCTGTTTTGTCATTGATTTGATTTGGCTAAAGCCATTGTTGATTTTTTATTTGTTATCTCCTGCTTTAGCTGGAGGACAAAAAGAGAAATCCATGGCATTGGCTTTAGCCAAATATTATGTGTCTCTGAATTTCTCAAATCCATATTTCTCAATAAACTCCTCATATTCTTGGGCATAAGTCTTTTTTGGTGATGTTCTTCCTGCCTTTTGATGTAATTTCTGACTCTATCTACAACTGATTCAGAAACCGAAACAGCAAAATATTCATCTTGCCACTCAAACTTTTCTTCACAAATGCCATTTTTATTAATCCAAAAAGATGATTCTCCTTTTATCAATTGCATAATCTTACTCATGCTTTGGTCAATACCAAGGGAAACAAGACAATGAACATGGTCTGTATAACCATTGATAAAGTCAATATAAATCCCCTTTTCTTTGGCGTTTTCTCTGATATGATTAAAAATAGTTTGCCGTATATCGCGGGTTTTCATAAAGGGAATCCTATACTTGGTTGACCATACAAAATGAATCCAAACTTTTATGTAAGGCATAATTTAACTTTTTATTTATCTCCTAAAGCAGGAGGCAATTCAATTTTCATTCAAAAATGCCTGTTTGGTGACCATCCAGGCTTACTGTATTTTTCTTATTCCAATATTCTTTGATTCCTTCTTCTCCCTGCTTTTTTGCCCATGTTCTCAATTCATCTCTTTCTCTGTTAAAATCCATGAACGGTACAGCCATTCCGCAGGAAGTTTGTACCATCTCTACCTCAATATCTATCAATTGCCTTGCTCCAGGCAGTTCGGGGAATAAATGAATAAATTCGCTCCACTCAGCGTCTCGTTGGTGATAGACTTTGCCTTTTCCATACAATCTTAAAATCAAAGGCTTCCCTTCAAAAGCACAAAACATCACCGTGATTCGGTCATTTTCCAGAAGGTGAGTAGCGGTTTCGTTGCCGCTGCCCGTTACATTCAGCCACATGACTCTTTTAGAATCAATGATGCGAAATGAATCCATGCCCTTGGGCGAGAGGTTTACCTTACCTGTACTCATGGCTGTAGCTACAAAAAAAATTTTTTGTTTCTGGATAAACTCTTGTAAATCAGGGTTTATCTGGTCTAATTGTTTTCCCATAATTCTGTTATCAAATAGGTATGCTTTTTTCAATAGCCATTTCCAAGCCTCTTAATTTTGCTAATCCCCTCAACCGGCCAATCGCCGAATACTCGGGATACGATTTATATTTGCCTGTTTTATTCAAATCATCCAGCATCTGATCGCCGTGGTCGGGGCGCATTAGAATCTGGGTATCCTCTAAGCCTGCCACGCTCCTTCTTTTGCTTTCCAACACAAATGCTTTCACCACT
>JBDHXS010000351.1:0-7285 GCA_039810845.1 Runella sp.
TAGCTCCCGTCACTACGTCCAGCGCATATAATTTACTGGTAAATTTGGTTGTATTGCCCATGCCTACATACACAGTACCGTCTGCCACAAAAGGGGCGGAAGAAATGCCCATTTCCATCGGAAACTCCCACACTTTGGTACCTGTTTTGATGTCTAGTGCATATACTTTTTCGTCTGAACTTCCCACAATCACCAGCCCAATTGCCAGCGTAGGCGAGGAGTGGACGGCTCCTTTTGTGACAAAATCCCACATAAATGCACCTGTTTTGGCATTCAAGGCGTACAGTTTATTGTCGCTACTTCCTACAAAAACTGCATCTATTCCTTTGGGGAGGGGTTCATCTTTTTTGGAACAGGCGGCTGTAAGTAACAAAATACAGAAGAAGTAGATACTATTTTTTTTCATGAATACATGCTGATTTTAATTTCTCTAACGATGTGGTTTTGGAAATATTACTTTACTAAGCCCACTATACCCCTCTTTTCTTAGGGGTAGTTGTCACAAAATCTTTCAAATAATACGGTTCAAAAGCTACAACATCTTCAAATTGCTGATGTTCAAATAGTATTGTGGCCAATTGCCCTACTGTTTTAGCAGAGGGAAAAATGGGCGTTTTGAGAAAAATGGCATTGAGATTTGCTCCAAAAATTGCTTCACATTTCGCTGCACCATCCCCAAAAAATACAATGGGGTGATTGGTCAGCACTTCCCTAAATGATTCACCATCTATGATTTTGGCTTGAGTTGGTTCGATAAAATTCAGGTTGGTATCTAATAGAGCACAATACACTTCCATTCGACGGGCATCCAGCATGGGGCAAAATAAGTAATTGCCCGAGAAGAAGTCTTTTATTTGTAAAGTCAATGCTTCGAGGGTATTGACCGCAATAAGTGGCTTTTCCAATGCAAAACATAGACCCTTGGCCGTAGAGACAGCGATGCGCAGTCCTGTATAGGAGCCAGGCCCCTTGGCTACCGCAAAAGCATCTACGTCGGTCAGTTCAAAACCCGTATGTTCAACTGCATTTTGTATGAGTGTGGTGAGCATACCCGAAGATGACTTTTCGGCCAGAAGGTCGTAACTAACTAATAATTGGCCATTTTGGTGTAAGGCCACCGAGCAGCCACGCGTGGAGGTATCTATGCTAAGTAATAAGGACACTTTTTCAAACCGCCGATGCGGAAGTTTTACGTTTGAAGTTCAGAGTTTACAGTTATTTTTGCAAACTTAATTATTCGCCCTTCAAAATGAGTCAAAAAGTTCACTTTATCGCTATCGGTGGAAGCGTGATGCACAATTTAGCGATTGCTTTGCATCACCAAGGTTATCAAATTACTGGTTCGGACGACGAAATCTATGACCCAGCTCGTACAAGACTCCAAAATCTGGGACTACTGCCCACCGAAATGGGTTGGTTTCCCGAAAAAATCCACTCAGAACTCGACGCCGTTATTTTGGGAATGCACGCTCGCAAAGATAATCCTGAATTGGCCCGCGCTCAGGAATTAGGACTTCCTATCTATTCTTATCCAGAATACATCTACCGAAAAAGTCTCAATAAACAGCGTGTGGTGATAGCTGGAAGTCATGGTAAAACCACCATTACTTCTATGATATTGCACGCACTACGGGTCAACAATCGTCAGTTTGACTATTTGGTAGGAGCGCAGTTGGAAGGTTTTGATACGATGGTTAAACTTTCTGATAATGCACCCCTGATTGTTGTCGAAGGTGATGAATATCCTGCTTCTCCTACCGATCTTTCTCCTAAATTTTTGCATTATCACCCACATGTAGCGCTTATTAGTGGTATTGCATGGGATCACTTCAATGTGTTTCCTACTTGGGAAAGCTACGTCAAGCAGTTTGAAAAATTGGCGGATTCTTTGCCTAAGTCAGGCATTCTGATTTTTGACGAAACCGACGATATGCTTGATGTAATTGGTAAAAACGAGCGTACTGATGTACGTCCTGTGCCGTATGAAGTACACCCTCATAAAATTGTGAATGGACAAACTTTCCTAACTACCCAAGCCTATGGGGATGTGCCGCTGTTGATATTTGGAGAGCATAACATGAAAAACATCAGTGGCGCTTTGGCTGTTTGCGAAGAAATTGGTTTGACGCAAGATCAATTTTATCGTGCTATTCAGACTTTCAAAGGAGCGGCCAATCGGATGGAAACCTTGGCTAAAAGTGCAGATACATCCGTTTTTAAGGATTTTGCCCATGCCCCTTCCAAAGTAGAAGCTACGACAAAAGCAGCTAAATCGCAGTTTCCAAAGCGAAAGTTGGTAGCTTGTGTAGAACTACATACGTTTAGTAGTCTAAACAAAAATTTCTTAGGCCAATATGCTCATAAACTTGATACTGCCGATGTAGCAATAGTGTATTATAACCCCCATACCCTTGCCCATAAACGCTTAGAACCTATTGAACCTGACGACGTAAAGAAAGCTTTTCATCGTGAAAGCTTGCATGTCTTTACCGATCAAGAAGTGCTTTTGAAGTTTTTGTTGTCCCAAAAATGGGAGAATAAAAACTTGTTAATGATGAGCTCAGGGACATTTGGCGGTTTGGATTTGAAGGGATTGGCCACCAAGATTATTACTTGAACCAATCATATATTATGCGTTTTGTAGATTATCCTTCCATCATCAGATTTGCCTGGGCGGACTTTGATGCCACCCGGCCCATTGAACAAATTGAAGACATCGGTGCCCGAGTTTCGACCAATCACGTTTTTAGAATAACGCTCGAAGGTGGAGACCATGTCATTGCTAAACTTTCTTATTTTGGAAAGTTTGAACATTTTAAGGAAGACCACCGCCTTATTCACACGCTGGCCAACAACCTGCTGTATCCGTTTGAAAATGTGTTGGCCAAATCTTTAGTAAAAAACAACCAAGTATTCGTCTATCGTCACCAATTTGAAGAGATGGATGTTTGGGTGGTTTTTTATAATCCCATTCGGGTAGCCGAAAAACTGCCACGTCGTTTGGAAGAACACCACATACGTAAACTGGGAAGTCAAATTGCTAAGTTTCACAAAGCATGTGCCAGCGTAAGTACCGTGATGCCAAAGTCTTCTAAAACATTACGATCTGATATTCAGGATTTACTGGATTTGTTGGACACGGATACGGGTCAGTACGAGCACCGAATGAACATTGAGGCACTTCGCGAACAATGTACATTGTTTTTGGAAAATCGTAAGAAAATGGTCGCCGGAGCGGTAGAAACCATGCCTGTATTTTTAGACTGGAACATCGGTAATTTTTCGGTCAATGAAAAATTGGAATTGTTTTCTCGCTGGGATTATGACTGGTTTCGTATCAGTTACCGTGTCATGGATTTCTACTTTTTTAGCCGAGTTTGTTCTGATGCAGGGGATCGTACCGTATTTTCGTATTTGATTGAACCCATGGCCGAAGAGCGATTTGGGTGGTTTTTAGAAGAATATCACAAAATTTACCCGCTTACGGAGCGTGAAATTCGTTTCTTCCCTGAAGCCTATCGTTTCTTTATTTTGAACTATGTTATTAAATATGGTCGGTATTTTTTCCACCGAACGTATGCCACCAAACTCCAACATGAAGCCTACGAAACGTATTTCCCATCTATTAAAAATTTTTCGGTAGAGCCTATTTTAAAAAGACTTGGTTTGTAAGTTATTAACCCAACCTTAATCCATAAAATGCTTGCCATCGAATCATTCGCCGAAGTTGCCCAACGTTACCAAGTGTTTTTTTTTGATGCCTTTGGGGTTTTAAAAAACGCTCAAGGTCTCATACCCAATATCCAAGACACTTTTGCGTACTTGAAGGAGCAACAAAAACAGTTTTATATCCTAACCAATGATGCGTCTCGCAGTCCGCAACAACTGGCTGAATCGTATTGGCGTATGGGGTTGATGGACATTACTCCCGATAACATCATTTCATCGGGGATGTTGGCGCGGGAGTATTTAGAACTCAAAGTAAATCATGGAACAGTAGCCTATTTGGGTACAGAAGACTCAGCGCACTATATCGAAACAGCTGATCTCAAAACTTTGTCTATCAAAGACTTAATGTCGTCTAATATGGCTGATATCACGGCTTTGGTCATGTTAGATGACGAGGGTTTTGATTGGAATAATGACCTCAACAAAGCCATCAATTTGCTTCGCCGTAGAAATATCCCCGTCATTGTGGCCAATACAGATATCACTTACCCCACGTCTAAAACCGAAGTAGCGATTGCGATTGGTGGGGTAGCTGATATGCTTGAAAATATCGTTGGCAAACAGTTTATTCGTTTTGGCAAACCCGATGCTCAGATGTTTATGTTTGCTTACGAGCGTGTCATTGCCCAAAATCCTGCTATGGGTAAAAAGGATATTGTGATGATTGGCGACACGCTTCGCACTGACATTGCGGGGGGGAATAAATTTGGCCTTGATACCGTATTGGTACTCACAGGTAATATCCCTGCTGAAGATGCCGAAATTCGTATCAGAAGTACAGGAATCATCCCTACTTATGTTTGCGAATCGGCGGTAATTTGACATGATATTAGGGCTTTTAATTGGTACATCCCACCCCTGCCACGGCCAAAAAGGTGCTGTTTTGCTCTGCTACAAAGCCAGGTTGAAGAGTTACTGAGTTTTTGGCATCATAGGTGATTGTTGCTCCAGCATTGATGTAATTAACACCCGTAATCACATTAGAGGCTTTGATGTTTGACACCGTTCCAGAAGTAAAAGTAGAATTAATAGTAATGGTATTAGGACAAGTGCTTACTTGAATAGAACTTGGAATAGAAGTACAACTTCCAATACTGCATGATGCACTGTAAGAGGTGGTTTGAGAAGGGTTTTGAACTATACTGTTCCCAAGCTGCCCTACTGACCAACTCACGCTTCCCATACATCCTTGCGCATATAAAGTAACTGGCTGACCAGCTACCACAGAAGACGAACTTGTTGACAAAGAAGGAGGTGAAGGTAACGTATTGGGAACAGTAACCGATGGAGTCACAATGGTGTTGCCAAAAACGTCTTTCAAATAAACACGATACGTACCTGGACTTGGCGAAATTGTTTGATTGTTAGAAAATGCCGACGAAATATCACTATTACCATTTACCCAAAAATATTGATAACCGCTTGGCGCAGTGATAGAGTAAGTGCCCGCCGCACAATTCAAAGCAAGCGAAGGTGGCAATGTCGCACTGTAAGGCGTCGCATTGGCAAAAAAAGTATTGTCCAATGAAATATTCCAGCGGGTTGCCAGCTCTGATATGCCCTGAATTCCACCTACTACATTTTCAAGATGTACTCCATCGGGGCGGGGAATTTGGATATTGTCGGTCTCAGGGCCAGAAAAAATTTTATTAGGGGTATTGATTGTTAGGTTTTGGCCTGCTATTACCTCGGTATCCGTTGTTTGGAAGTAAGATACCCGTGCAATGACCCAAGGCAAAAGTATTTTATTGGCATGATTTCGCGAGTTACTAATTACATACTGCAAACTGTCGCGGTATTCAGTAGAGGTTGTATTGTCATTAGGGTCTGCGTTGTGGTTTTTGTGAGTGTCTGATTCTCCTTGATGCCAAAGTACCGCTCGTACGCCAAACATAGCTCCATAGTAATTGAGGGCTTTCCGTAGATAATAATAAGGAAAATTAGGATTGCCAGCATATTGCCCTCCAATATGGACGTGAGAGGATGCCAATCCATCGGCGCTTCGACTCCAATTTCCAACTGATGAGCCATTAGCAGCGGTATTTAAAAATAAAACAGGGACATTATAACGGGCAATTAAGGCATCGCCCAACTCACCCCATGCCCAAGAAGAAACGCCGTTTGGGGCCAATGTGATACCCTGTGCAGTACTATTTAACGTCGAAACCTGAGGGAAAGGTGGATCCACATTTTGACAAACAGCACTGGGGCATGACAATGCCCAACTGAAATATTTTACTCTATCATGAACATCTAAGGAAGCCTTATGTCCGCGATTATCAACTCCTTGCACGTTAGACTGTCCTGATATAATAAATACTTCTCCCACGCCAACCCGCGAAAGAGACGTAGCTTGAAGCACGTTATTAAACAAGATGGAGCGTACTTCGAGGGTGTACCAGCCCCCTGCCACTTCAAATAAATTTCCTGAAAACGTCCCTCCAGTAGGATTAGTATGAATCACGGTCCAATCTACACTATTACCGCCACTTATAGCAATCAGACGAGCTTCTATTCGATCTACTGCCCCCGTATAACTTCCTCCAATATTGAGAGTAGCCAGATTGGAGGTATTTCGTTGAAAAACAGCCCCTTCAAAAGGAAATGTGATGGAGAGTTGTGCCAAAACATTTTGATAAATACTAAAACAGATAAAAAATAAAACCAAGTAGAATTTTAAACCAAAAGCCGATTTTGTGTAAGCTTGATATTCAGCCAAGCGAGCTTGAAGAGTAGTTTTGCTCTGACTTAGTGTTTCAGAAATGAGTGGCTTATTTTGAGCTTCTAAATGGTTATAAGTAAAAAAAAGGCGACGAAAAAGGTTAATTTTGAAATGAAGTTTCATTTTTATTCTGCTTTAATAATCAGTAACGATGTGTGTGAATAATATTACAATTGCAAGATGGGTTTTTTTGTTGAAAAACCGTCTATCTGCGCTTTAAATCATTTTTTCGATGAAAATATACCTGTGTTTTCTGTTCTTTTTGATTTCGTTCAATGGTCTTGCCCAAGGCCCGAAAGTGCTTCTTGTGACGGCTCACCCAGATGATGAAACGATGTTTCCTGTGACGGTTTTCAAAATTACCCGTGAACTAAAGGGCGCAGCCGATTTAGCCCTCATCACCGATGCTTCTGGGGGATTCAACGGCATGGTAGCTTCGATGTATTACGGAATGAATATGCTGGATTCGGTGATAGGGCGTAAAAATTTACCCTTGATTCGTAAAAAAGAAATGATGGCTGCTGGAGAAATTCTGGGGATTGGCAACTACTTTTTTTTCGACCAAATTGACGATTACTATAACCGAAACGAGAAACCTTATATGGAAGGGAAGCGTTGGGATATCAGCTACGTTGAACGTCGATTGGATGAAATTTTGACCAAGGGGCAGTATGATTTCATCTTTTGTTTAGTCCCGCACGAAGGTCAGCACGCCCACCACAAATCAGCATCTCTCTGCGCCTTACGCGCTGTCCAACGTTTTAAAGGAACAAAAAAACCAATTATTTTAGGTGGACAATCGGCTAATAAAAACTCCACTTTTCGCTTTACTGA
>JBDHXS010000352.1:0-7208 GCA_039810845.1 Runella sp.
GAATAGCGGAAAATACTTTTTTCTTTGACAGTTTTCATTTTGCCCTTCATAGAGTCAATAGACGGCAACGACGATAGGACGAAGGCTGGATACGCCCCAGCGATCAGTCCGACAAAAAGCCCTAATAGTGTTGCACTGATCAAAAAGACTGGAAGCGCACTGAATATAGACCGAAGATCTTTTCCAAGAATTTCGGCGAAAAATGGCCGCGTCACTTCGTATAAAACCAATGAGAAGAGCGTGCTGAAAGAAGCGATAAGAATGGATTCGGTCAGAAATTGCCCGATGACCTGCTTTTTTTCACTGCCCAATACTTTCCGAACGCCTATTTCTTTCAGCCGGCTAGAAGAACTTCCGATGGAGATATTAACAAAATTGACAACGGCCATAAACACAATGAACAGGGCCACTAAGCTGAGCGTCAGGAGGGTTTTGTTAATGAGTCCATTGTTGTTTTCACGGTGCAGCGTGCGTAAGGGTTTTAGAAACACTTCCAAATTGACTTTCACTAATTCGGAAGCGTTCGTGGCAATGGTTTGGGCAATGGGTTTTTGTAAATCAGCAGGTGTGATGCCTTTTTTGAGTTCGATGTAGTTGACGACGTAGGCATTGTCCCAGGCAGTCATGCCAGCTTCACGGCCAAAAAATGCCAAACTGCTCATGGGCAACAGGACGGGGATTTCGGTACTGACAAACTGAGTGACGGAATTGAAGGGTAGGGGAGCCAAGACGGCCGTAATCATGAAATCCTTCCGTTCTCTCGTAAAGGATTCTATTTGAATGGTTTGTCCGACAATGTCCGTTTTGCCGAAGTATTTGAGAGCCATTTTCTCCGAAAGAACGACCGAATTGGGGTGGCTCAGCGCCGTACGGGCATCGCCATGCAGGAGTGGAAATCCATAGATGGCCAGTAACGTGGAATCGCCGATTTGAATATCTTCCCTAAAATGGTTAGCGCCTTTGGAAACTGTGGTGGAAACGCCGTCAAAACGGTAATAATTTTCAACCAAATTAGGGTATTGCTCTTTCAGGGTTTTGGCCAACGGCGCGAGCGTTGTAATCTCCATGCCCATGTTAGGCTGCTTCCACTTGCTTTGAATAATGTACTGATTATCAATATTTCGTAAATCAGCATTGACTTGCCATTCGTCCCATATGTAGCTGCCAATCAGCAGCGTAAAGGTTAGTCCAACGGATAGACCGAAAACGTTGATAAACGTAAATATTCCGTTTTTACGCAGATTGCGCCAACCGATTTTGAAGTAGTTTTGTAGCATGGTTTTGTACGTTTAAAATGGCCTTGCAAGGTACGTACAAAACGTTTTTGGGGTTTGTTAAAAAAGCTTAAAGAGAGGATTTATCATCACCACGCAGCAGCGTTGGGCGTTTTGGTTTTATTTTGTGTTATATTTGTTAAAAAACAATCAGTATGGAAATGTCCCCTTTTGATTTAATTGAGGAATACCAAACCGAAGATATTATGTCCGTTAATCACTCTCGAACTATTCAACGGATTAGTTTCTATTTGGAACGCTACGACGACTTGTACGATATTTTACCAGAACTTGAAATGAAGCTAAACGGTAAACCCGTCAAACCCGACGTTTCTGTCTATCCCAATCTACCCGAAGACTGGGACACAGATGTTATTTTCATTACCGAACCTCCCATTATTGCCATTGAGGTTCTCTCTCCCAAACAGGCCATGACCGACATTACCGACAAAATAAATACGGTTTATTTTCCAGCAGGTGTTCAGTCAGTTTGGATTGTGGTGCCTCTTTTGCAAACCATAACGATTCGTACGCCTGATGGCCAAAAACTGACTTTTTCTGAAGGGATTATCAAAGATCCTGTTATTGGCATTGAAATTCCCTTCAATCAGATTTTTAGAAAACTCCCCGCCTAACTACTCTGATTTCAACGACTTCACTGGATTCATCAAGGCCGCTTTGATGGACTGAAGACTTACAGTCAGGAAAGCGATTCCTACGGCAATGAAAGCGGTTAGGGCAAAAATCCACCATTGAATTTCGATGCGATAGGCAAAATCCTTTAACCAGGAACTCATAGCGTACCAGGCAATGGGCGAAGCAATGATAAGGGCCACAAGCACCAATTTCAGGAAGTCCTTGGATAATAAAGCGGTGATACTCACAATAGAAGCGCCCAAGACTTTGCGAATACCGATTTCTTTGGTGCGTTGGGCGGTCGTATAAGCCACCAGTCCAAATAATCCCAAACAGGCCAAAAAGATAGCTAAACTCGCAAAAACGGTAAAAATTTGGCTGATTCGGTGCTCGTTGGCGTACATTTGATTGTATTCATCGTCCAGAAACGAATAGCGGAAAGGACGGTGCGGAGCAAGAGTTTTCCATTTATTCTCAAGAAAAGAAAGCGTTTGCGGAAGGTTGTTTCCCGTTGTTTTGACCAACAAAACATTACCCCAATTGACGGGAAAAATCACTAAAGGACCAATGGGCTGTTTCATGGAAGCAAAATGAAAATCACGGAATACGCCTTTTACTTCTCCGCGACGGCTTCCCATGCCAACTTTTTTACCAATGGCTTCCTGAGGTTTCCAGCCGAGTTCTTTGGCAAGGGTTTCGTTCAGCAGAAAATAGTTGTAATTTTTTGCCTCGTCTTCGTTCCCAATCAGTTTGATATCTTCTTCCGCTAAGTCTTTCCCCGCAATCATTTGAATGTCCAGCGTTTTGATCAAATCGGCATCTCCTGGATAGGCCGTTACCATTTTCTCCACCGGCACTTCCGCGCCGATGGTTTGAATGCCATCACCCCATTGAATAAAAGTGGGTGTTTCATAGGCTAAGGAAACACTTTGAACATTCGGGTTTTGCTTGAATTCATTCTTTAGAGTAGCCAAATTTTGGGTGATTTTTCCGTCAACTGGAAGCCAAATAACGTGCTGTTTGTCATATCCCAACTTCTTAGTCTGAATGTAATTCATCTGATTTCTGACAATCAATGTGCTTACAATCAGGAAAACTGAAATCATAAACTGCAACACAATGAGTGATTTACGTAACAAAAGCCCCGAACCAGTGTTTTTAAAAGCCCCTTTTAACACCTTGATGGGCTGAAAATGCGATAACGCCAAGGCAGGGTAGCTTCCTGCCAAAAAACTCACCACCAGCCATACGCTCACTAACGATAAAATCGCCGCAGGATGAGTAAGAACCCGGAGCGAAAGCTGTCGCTGGGAAAGTTGATTAAAAAGAGGAATGAATGCCAAAGCGGCTACTAAACTGACCAATAAAGCGGCTAAAGTAATCACCAGCGATTCACTCAAAAACTGCCAAAAGACCTGACCGCGTACGGCGCCCATCACTTTTCGCATACCTACTTCTTTGGCGCGCTCGGTGGCGCGAGCCGTGGTTAGGTTCATATAATTGGTAGCGGCAATCAGTAAAATCAGGAAGGCAATAGCCGAGAAAATATAAATGTAGGTCATATCGCCAGCGGCAGCCATTCCCCCTTCCGCTTCTGAGCGCAGGTGTACGTCCGTGAGGGGTTCGAACAGATAGGTGACGTAGTTGTCGCCTTTCATCTCCGTTTCAGCCGATTGATTCCGCATGTATGCCGGGATTTTAGCCTGAAAATTGGGCAACGAAACGTCGGGACGCAGCAGTAAATAGGTGACGTAGTTGGCATTCCACCACGTTTCGGTTTTGGCGGCCGACAGTGAGATAAAGGAAGCAACAAAATCAAACTGCAATTGCGAATTGGAAGGCGCGTCTTCCATGATGCCCGTCACGAGATAATCCACACGGTCTTCAAGACGCAATGCTTTGCCGATGGGGTCGGTTTTACCAAAGTACTTTTGTGCCATCGATGTGGTCAATACCACTTGGTTGGGCGCATTGAGTGCTGTTTTTGGGTTTCCTTTCAGCAATGGAAACGAGAAAAAATCAAAGAAAGACGAATCGGCCCATAAAAACCGTGATTCGTCAAAGAGCAAATCACCGTATTTGATCACTACGGAGCGTTGCAAAATCGCGGGGTCAGCAACGCGTACAAAGTTTTCCACTTCGGGAAAATCGCGTCGCAGTGCAGGGCCTACTTTGGTACCCGTGACAACCGTTTTATTGGTTTTTCCTTCCACTTTGTAGTCCATCACGGCTCGCACAATGCGATTGCCTTTTTGGTGGAATTGGTCAAAACTAAGTTCGTGCTGAATAAAAAGCGCAATTAGCAAACAGGCCGTCAGGCCAGCAGCAAGGCCAAAAACATTAATAAGCGTAAAAGCTCTGTTTTTCCACAGGTTCCGCAAAGTGGTTTTGAGGTAGTTACGTATCATGGTTATTCAGATTTTAAGGATTGAACAGGATTGACCAAAGCAGCTTTTATGGCTTGAACGATGACGGTGGCCAAAGCAATGACAATAGCGAGTACACCTGCCAAAATGAAAATGTCGGCACTTACGTCGGTTTGGTAAGCAAAGTCCTGCAACCACCGATGAATGATGTAATAAGCAATGGGAAAGGCAATGCCGTTGGAGATCAATACCAAACGCAGAAAATCTTTGGAAAGCAGCGAAACAATATTGATTGCGCTTGCCCCCAACACTTTACGCACACCGATCTCTTTGGTCTTCTGTTCGGCCGTAAACGTAATCAGTCCGAAAAGCCCCATGCAGGCAATGAAAATGGCGATGCCCGTAAAGCCCGCAAACAAATTTCCCATGCACTGTTCGGCGCGGTATTGCTTATTGAATGCTTCGTCCAAAAAATAATAGTCAAACGGCACTTCCGACTCGTATTTTTTATAGATATTCTCAATGGACGCAATCTTTTGCTGAAAATCGGTTTTGGGGGCCAATCGAAGATAAAGGGATTTCAGACTAGTCGTATCCTTAACAACCTGAAACAGCATGGCTTCGATTTTGGATTGCAGTGACGTAAAATTGAAATCTTTCAGCACCCCTACGATTTCTGCTTTTTCGTTCATCAAATCCAGTTTTTTACCAATGGGTTTGTCGGCGATTTTGAGCTTCCCAACGGCCGTTTCATTGATCAGCACGCGGGTGCCGATGACCAAGTCCTTCATATCTGCCGGCTTTGTTTTCCATTCCAATTCCAACAAATCAAAGAAATTTTCATCCACCGTCATGTTATTGATACTCACGTCTTCGTTCGTCGTGGGCGTTTTGGTGAAAAACATGTTCCAGCCGCCGTTGAAAAGGCTCATGGACGAGGCTCCGATTTTCTGAATTCCTGCCGATTGAGTTAAGTCATTACGAAAAGCCGCATAATGTTTTTGCGCTTCTTTGGACAGCGTCACCACCAAAACCTGCTGTTTGTTCATGCCGATTTTCTTGGTTTGCATATAGCTCAATTGCCGTTGAACCACGATACTGAAAACGATCAATACAACCGAAACGGCAAATTGAAACACAATAAAGCCCCGTCGCAGGGCAGCACCCTGATTGGCCGATGACAGTTTTCCTTTCAGGATCAAAAGGGGTGAAAATTTTGACAGCAACAGTGCCGGATAAGAGCCTGCAATCAGGGCGGTAATCACAACTAACACCAATAAAATGGATAAAAACAAAGGACTTGTCACGAACGAATCATCAATGTTCAAATCAAGTAATCCGTAACACGATTGTTTCAGCACCTGAAAAAGAACCAAGGCTAATGCAAAGGAAATCAAGCTAATAAGAATGGATTCGCCGTAAAATTGCGACGCCAGATTTCTACGATTGGCGCCGAGCACTTTCCGCACGCCCACTTCCTTGGCACGGATGGTAGAACGGGCAGTGGTCAAACTCATGTAATTGATAAGGGCCAACAATAACACAATCCCTGCAATACACAGAAAAAGCATCACATATTTGGTATTTGAAAAATCGCCCCAATTATTACCCAAGTGCATGGCAGTGAGCGGCTCCAGAATAAACTGAGAGTGATTTTCCAACATTCCTTTTTTGTCGGTCAGTAATTGAGGAATGACTTTTTCCACTTTTGCCTCAGATTCAGGCTTATTGAGCAAAAAATAGGTTTCATAATCTCCCGTCCCGACCAAACCGTCGGCTTCAACACGATTGGGGTTGCTGCGTTTCATCAACGCTTCAAACGTTGAAAGGGAAGCGATGAAATCATAATGGAGCGACGAATTAGTAGGAAATTTTTTGACAACGCCCGCTACTTTCAGCAGGTCTGTTTTATTGTAAGTCAGCGTTTTACCGAGCGCGTTTTGATTGCCAAAATACTTTCGGGCCACTTCTTCCGTAATCACGACCGAGTTGGGTCTCGAAAGCGCTGATTGAGGACTGCCCTCCAAAAACTCAAACGCCAATATCTTAAACAGAGACGGTTCGGAAAAATAGAAGCTTTTTTCAAAAAAATGATGCTCCTCATCTGATTTGATGATCGTATTTTCCCGAAACAACAGACCAATGCGGGCAAATTCTTCCACTTCCGGATTGGCCTGTTTGACCGCAGGCCCAAAGTTTTTCGACAACCGATTGAACTGTATCTCATTACCCCCAAAATTCATTTTGACCAGCGTATGAAAAATACGTTTGCTGTTGGGATGGAACGTGTCGAAACTCATTTCGTGCGAAACATACAGCAAAATCAACATGCTCACGGCCATGCCCATGGCCAATCCGGCAATGTTGATAAAACTGAACACCTTGTTTTTGAGCAGGTTTCGAAGGGCGATTTTAAAATAATTGCGCAGCATATAGCTCCCTAACCCCCAGAAGGGGAATATTTAGTTTGATTAGTACTAATTCCCAGAATATGTTTAAAGCCCCCTCTGGGGTTGGGGCTTACTCTGATTTCAATGATTTCACTGGATTCATTAGTGCGGCTTTGACGCTTTGAAAACTGATGGTGGCCAATGCAATGAAAATGGTCAAAATGGCCGCCATGACAAACATCCACCAACTGATTTCAATGTGATAGGCAAAATTTTGCAGCCATAGATTCATGGCGTAATAGGCCAACGGCGAGGCAATCACAATGGCTATTCCTACTAATTTTAAAAAATCTTTTGATAAAAGAGCGGTAATTCCTGCCACCGAAGCGCCCAACACTTTCCGAATCCCGATTTCTTTGGTGCGGATTTCGGTAGTAAACGTGACCAAACTGAAAAGCCCCAAGCTCGATACCAGAATAGTCAGAAAGGCAAACGCATTGAATAAAACCATCATCAGCCGATCTTTCTGATACTGTTTTTCA
>JBDHXS010000353.1:0-7186 GCA_039810845.1 Runella sp.
AATAGCTAAAACTTTGCTTTATTCGGCATACTGTCATACATTCGTAAAAGCCAAACTATCACTCCGAAGAAAATGCCAAAATAACCCTTTTTCTCCTCATTTTGATATTGAGCAGTTGCCAGCAATCGCGTAAAAAAGTTTCGACTCAAAACAGTGAGAAACCAAAACAAGCCAAAGTTCGATTGTACCTTCCCTTTTGAAAACGACAAAGCCAAAGTCAGCAACCAATGTAAAACGGTGAAAGATGGAGAATACAGTGTTCTATTAAAAAAGGAAATAGCCCTTAAACAGGCTTTTGAATAATTTGGCAAACTATAAAATCAAAAACCATCAAAAATAAAGGTTTGACCCGCAATAAAATCATCGAGACAACAGGGGGTGGTGGCTTGACGACCGTTTTAGAAGAGCTAACGCAATGCGGTTTTATTATGCCTATTTATCCGATTAATAAGACCAAAGAAGATTGTTTGTATCGGCTGATGGACGAATATGTATTGTATAAAATCAACTTTAACCTTACCCAACAACAATGAAACCAACCCAATCGATCAATTACCGTTACATTACTATTTTCTTTATTGTCTTCTTTCTATGTGCTATTGTAGGTTTCTGGAACTCCTATTTTACCAAAATCTTCGACCAAGAAAACTACCGTATGCACACCCACGGCATTGCCCTTATTCTGTGGCTTGTCTTACTCATTGTTCAACCGTATTTGATACGTACCAAAAAAGTACGGCTTCATCGAACGCTCGGTAAATTTTCGTACTTTTTGGTGCCAATATTGGTACTTACCACACTGGATTTACTCAAATACAGCCTATCAAAGGCCGAACAACTTGGCAACACAGGCTATTTTTTCGTTGCGTTGGTCATCAATGCCTTAATCGCTTATTTGATTTTTTATGGATTGGCCATTTATCACAAACGCAAAGCCAATATCCACGCCCGCTACATGATTTGCACAGCCTTTCCGATGTTTACGCCCATCACCGACCGCATCATTGGCAATTATTTTCCTTCGTTAGTCGCCTATGTACCCACTATTGATACCATGCCCGTTGTTCCCGTCATCGGGTTTCTGATAGCTGACTTGATATTGGTGGGTTTGTGCATTTGGGATATTCGTTCCAATAGACGGTGGAATGTCTTTCCCCCTGCTTTACTCATCTTACTATTCTACCACTTTTCGGTATTGAACTTTTACAAATATCCTTTTTGGCAATCGTTCTGTGAGTGGTTTCATGCGGTTTAATCACTTTAGCTATTCTCAATTTTTCCATCCATCATTCTGTTCGTAACGATTTCACGGGGTTCAACAAAGCGGCCTTGATACTCTGATGACTCACCGTTAGCAATGTAACAGCCAAAGCCCCTAAACCCGCCAAGGCAAAAATCCACCACGACAATTCGGTGCGAAACTCGTATTTGGTCAGCCAATCTTGAAGAAAATAATACGCAACGGGCGTAGCGATGACAAAAGCGATAAGCACCAAATACACAAACTCTTTCGACAATAACCCCCAAACACTAAGCACCGAAGCTCCCAAAACCTTACGTACTCCAATTTCTTTGGTGCGTTGTTCGGCGGTAAAAGTAGCCAAGCCAAACAACCCAAAACAAGCAATCAAAACCGCCAGAAAAGTAGAGATGCCAATGAGTTTGGCGGTACGGGTTTCAGACTCATACGCCTGTGCCAGCGTTTCATCCAAGAATTTGTACTCAAAAACGTGGTTTGGATAGGTAGCTTTCCAAGATTTTTCAATGTGCGCCAAAGCGGCTTGCATTGTTTCGAGCTTATCACTTGGCAACTTGATTCCCGCTTGGTAAAAATTATTGGGAACCACCTGATACACCGTTGGGTCAATTTTTTGGTGTAACGAATTGACATGAAAGTTTTTCATTACGCCAACTATCGTAGCAAACTCCTGACCGTCACCATAATACACTTTTTGTCCAATTGCATCAGCGGGTCGGTTGATACCCATTCGATTGAGAAATACCTCATTGGCAACGACTTTGAAAGAAGTTGAGGATGTATCACTGTCGCGCAGGTTTTCTCCCGCCAGTAGTTGAATACCATAGGTAGAAAGAAAATTCGCATCTGCCATTTTCATTTGTGTTTTGATAGGAATGACTTTTTCACTTTGTCGGTATTCCATGTTTTGCATCCAATTGCTTTCTGCTGAGGCACTGTTGAACGAAAAACTAACCTCCTTTATCTTCGGTGATTCCGTAAGATGACTGCGCAACAATTGGAGCTTGGCGGGGCTGTTGTCAGGCAATCCTACTGTCACAATCGCCGTTTTATTAAAGCCTAAATCGGCATTTCGGAAAAACCCCAATTGACGATTGACGAGCAACGCGCTGCTAATCAGCACCAATGAGATAGTAAACTGAACCACGACCAAACCTTGACGCAGCGTAAAAAGTGGCTTGCCCTGTGCAAAAGGGTTGCTTTTCAAAGCCCAAATTGGCGCCATACCCGACAGCCGAAACGCAGGATAAATACCAGATAACAAAGCAGTTACAAACACCAATCCGATAACAAACAAAGCCATCTGCCAAGTAAATAAATCGGAAATAGTGAGAGGAATCGACAGCGTATCATTCACTAACGGCAACGATACTTGAGCCAGTATAACGGCGAGCAGGGCAGCACAAAAAGTAATTAGCCACGCTTCTGTCAAAAACTGATATACCAATGAAAGCCGATTGCTACCCACTGCTTTGCGAATACCCACCTCTTTGGCCCGTTTGAACGCCTGAGCCGTAGTGAGATTGATAAAGTTGAAACAGGCAATGAGTAATACAAACAAACCAATGAAAGAGAGGGTTTTAAGTAATTCAACATTCGCCGTTCGGCCACTCATGTTGCTGCTATAATGCAACTCCGACAAAGGATTAAGCACAAAGCGTTTGTCAGGCAACGCTTCTTTTCCCATATATTTCAAGACGATATTTGAAAATCGTTGTGTCAATTGCTCGGGGCGTAGGCCGTTTTTTAACAACACATACACCTGAAAATTATCCCCCCAACCATTCCATTTATTTAGGTCAAAACCAGGGTCGGTATTTTTGATGGTTGAGAATGAAACCAACATCGTAAATGGAAAACTACTGGTCGTGGGAGGGTTTTCCAACACACCCGCCACTTGCAGATCTTGCTTGCCGTCCAGTTGAAGGGTTTTGCCAATGACATCGGTTGTACCAAAGTACTTTTCGGCATACGCCCGACTCAACACCACCGTATTGGGTTGCGACAGCGCGGTGTGCTTATCACCTACTACCCATTGATAATCAAGCAAATGAAACAGCTTGTTATCGGCATAGACAAACGACTCTTTGAATCGCTTATCAGAAGCAGGAACGGAAAAGGTCTTCCCCCACACCTTGAACAAGGCCGACACTGATTCAACCTCTGGAACATCGCTATCAAGGGCGTTTACCATGCCAGTATAAGTGCCTGGATAAGTTTGTTTTTCTTTTATATTCTCCGTCTCAACCCGATAAATTCGCTCACCATTGGTGTGTTTTTTATCATAACTTGTTTCATGTTTGATGACCAAAAACAGAACAATGCTACACGCCATTCCCGCCGCCAAACCAGTGATATTGATAAAAGAATACCCCTTGCTTTTGGAGAGGTTTCGGAAGGCGATTTTAAAATAATTGCGTATCATGGCTGGATTGAGAAAAAAGGGTTGAGGATATTGTTTCGGTTGTCTTTTAAAGAAAAAGGGCGTCAGGTAGTGCAGCACCGCCCACGTATATTCCCACTTGGCACGAGCAAGACCCACCTGCTCGACTCGCTTCTGGTAGATTTCGTACAAGTCGCCCTGCAAATCTTCGCGTAGATGCGGAGCTACAAACCACTCCAGCAAACGAGCGGGCCAACGTGGCGGCTCAAAAGAATCATTGAGGCGGTTTTGAGGTTCAAATTTTTCTTTTTGCATAGCCATAAAAAACTGTAAACTGATTTATTGACCAATCAACTGTAATTTTCCCTGCGGAATGGCCTTCCAAAGCTGGTCGCGCAGTACTTGAATTTCCTGTAAGGCTCGGCTTCCTAAGGCCGTTACGGTAAAAAATCGTTTACGACGGCCTCCGCGTTCGGCCGTAGCGCCTCCCATTTGGGAACTCAAAAACCCTTTTTCTTCCAGCCTATACAGCGTAGCGTGTACCGCACTGATGGTGATGTTTCGCCCCGTTTGTTGCTGCAACTGCTCCCAAATCACGACGCCGTAGGCATCTTCAGAACAGCCCGCAACGACGAGCAAAACGATTTCTTCAAACTCACCTAGAAAAGTTCTTTTCATTGAAGTATGGACTCAGGATGATTAGTTATAATAATGCAAATCAAATCTTATGCCACTCACCAAAATGGCCTGATTTGGCCTTTTGAAGCCTATAAAGAAGAATGAAGATGTCCAAAAACGGACAATGGCTGTACTATTGTGGACAAATAAAAAGAACGTTTTTAGCGCTGCCGCAATTGGGACCACCGTCTCTACCAACGCCTGGCACGCGTACTTCCAACGCTGCTTGTTGCATAGTTTCCAACTGCTGAATAAGCTCCCACGTAATGCTTTTCAGAGGGATTTTTAGCCGACGACTCCACAGGGTATCGAGTTGTCCCGCCGCTCGGCCAATGTCGATATAGACAAAACGTTCTTTGGGAGAGCCTTGGGTCACCGCGCCCAAGAAAACGGGTGAACCATCCGCCGAAGGCTTCACGCGTACCGTCACGTCAAACGTAAGGTCTTCTCCCGTCGATTTTTGTTTTTGAAGGGTGGCATAGTTGTGCCCACTACCCTCCTGAATCCCAAAATCAGTAGCTGGCGTTGGTTTTTCTAAAATAATCCGAAGTTTGATTTCTCGTTCCATGATTCCCTAAAAACCTGATAGGCTTATATTTTCGATATTTTTTACAAACCTACAAAACCTGATAGAGTTGTGCGTTTGGTATGCTCTGAAAACCTGTAAGTTTTATAAAAATAGCCTGAAAAAATATTTTACATACAAATAATGAATAAATTAATTTTATTTTACATACATTTACTGAATAAATAAAAATCACTTGTCAAACATCTATGAAAGGAACCAACTTGGGCGAATTTGAAGAATTAGTGTTACTCACGATTGCCGCGCTCATCAACGAAGCTTACAGTGTAGCTATCTGCGACGAACTGGAAAAACACACGGGTCGAGCCGCAAAATTGGGACTGGTTCATGCCGTGCTGAACCGTTTGGAAGAAAAAGAATTGGTTAAGAGCAAGTTGGGAGAAGCAACCAGCGCACGCGGTGGCAAACGCAAACGCTTTTATGAGGTAACGCAGGCGGGCAAAGTAGCCTTGCTGAATGCAAGAGATGTTCGTGAAGGACTTTGGCGCATTATTCCTGCATTTAATTTGGAAATCTCTCTATGAAAACACCCGTAAATCAGCCGCACCCGCCCCGTTGGGCACAACAATTCCTGATGTGGTATTGCCGACCAAGTCTGTTGGAAGACTTACAGGGCGACCTCAACGAATTTTTTGAACGCAATCTGCAAGCAAAAGGAGCACGCTATGCCCGCTTTATTTATTGCATCGACGTATTGAAGTTTTTCCGTTTTTATACCGTCCGCAAATTCGATTTTTTTCACCCTATTATTCCCTCAGTCATGATTAACAGCTATTTTAAAACGTCAAGTCGCAGTTTAGTGCGCAATAAACTATTTTCAGCCATCAACATCATCGGGCTTTCCATCAGTATGTCTGTCGGATTGCTTCTCATCAGTTTTTTTACAGATCTGCTCTCTTACGATGATTTTCACGAAAAGAAAGACCGAATTTATCGCCTCATTACGACCAGTCAACGACCGGGACAATCGCCCATAGACCTTGTATCAGGTTCAGTAAAAACGGGCAAAAAAATAAAAGACGAACTGCCCGGCGTTGAAAAGGCAACCCTTGTTCGTTGGGGCTTTGGCGGTGATGCGCAAATCGGTGAGACCAAAATTCCGCTCTCGGGACTGTGGGCAGATAGCGAATTTTATAAAGTATTTTCGTTTCCACTACTCAAAGGCGACCCAAATACTGCTTTGAAAGAGCCTTACTCTTTGGTTTTGACGGAGAAAACGGCAAAAAAATTGTTTGGTGATGCTGAGGCGTTGGGCAAGTCTATTCGATTTGACACGCTGAATTATACCGTAACAGGCATCATGAAAGACATTCCGAAGTTGTCGCATCTGAGGTTTGAATCATTGGTATCTTATTCTACCATTGAACTCCAAAATCCCGGAGGACCCGACGGAGATTTTCTTAGTTGGGAAAATATTTATTCTAATTTTACTTACTTGGTTTTACCCGAAAACGGAAACCTCCAAACTTTACAGAGCCGTCTCGATCAGTTCAGTACCACAGAAAATAAGAAGATAAAAGATCACGTCATTTCGTTATCGTTGCAACCGTTAAGCGAAGCGGTAGTAGGCAGGCATCTGGAAAATTCCATTGGTCCAAGGTTTCATAAAATCGCGTTGTGGGTATTGGGCGGACTAGTAGTGGTCGTAATACTTTCGGCCTGTTTCAATTATACCAATCTCTCCATTGCCCGTTCGTTACGGCGCTCGCGCGAGGTGGGGATTCGCAAAGTAATCGGTGCATTGAAAGGCCATGTGTTGGGGCAATTTATCATGGAATCAGTGCTTATTTCTCTACTGGCCTTGGTGTTCTCCTTCTTTCTTTTTCTATTTTTACGCATTCAATTTCTTGGATTGGCACCACAAATCAGTGACCTCATTTCGCTGCAACTCTCTCCCGTACTTATCATTTATTTTATCGCCTTCTCTATCTTTATTGGCATCTTAGCAGGGTTTCTGCCAGCTTTGTTTTTTGCCCGTATCAAAGCGGTTCAAGTGATGAAAGATATGGCGTCGCTGCAATTGTTCCGACGGGTTACGATGCGAAAAGCCTTGATTGTAGTACAATATACGTTTTCGCTTATCTTCATTACGGCTACCGTCATCGGATACAATCAGTACAAAAGTTTTCTGGTTTTTGACTTGGGCTTCACGACAGAAAATATTTTGAACATTCGCATCCAGGGCAACAAAGCAGAGATTGAAGCTGTTTAAACTTTCTTTTTTTTGTTGATTTTGCGTAAGAAAATGACTGAAAATGCGATAAAATGCAACGACATCCAG
>JBDHXS010000354.1:0-7172 GCA_039810845.1 Runella sp.
AAGCCATGTCGATTTCGTTGTCGAAGTGACCGATGTTGCATACAACCGCCTTATCTCTCATGGTTTTGAAGTGACGGTCTTTGATAATATTGATGTTACCCGTAGCTGTTACGAAGATATTGGCGCGTGTAGCAGCTTCATCCATGGTTACAACTTCAAAACCATCCATTGCTGCTTGCAATGCACAGATAGGGTCGATTTCAGTCACCAATACACGGCAACCTGCCCCGCGAAGTGATTCTGCCGAACCTTTACCTACGTCACCATAACCAGCTACAACGGCTACTTTACCAGCCAACATCAAGTCAGTAGCACGACGAATCGCATCCACCAATGACTCTTTACAGCCGTACTTATTGTCAAATTTAGACTTTGTTACCGAATCGTTTACGTTGATGGCAGGAAGATACAACGTGCCATTTTTCATACGCTCATACAAGCGGTGAACACCTGTGGTGGTTTCTTCTGACAAGCCGCCGATACCAGCTACTAATTCAGGGTATACGTCAAACACCATGTTGGTTAAATCACCCCCATCATCCAAAATCATGTTCAAAGGCTGACGCTCTTCGCCAAAGAAAAGAGTTTGCTCAATACACCAATCGAACTCTTCCGCAGTCATGCCTTTCCAGGCATATACCGAGATACCTGCGGCAGCAATAGCGGCAGCAGCGTGATCTTGCGTTGAGAAGATATTGCAAGAAGACCAAGTTACTTCGGCACCCAAAGCAGTGAGGGTTTCAATCAAAACGGCCGTCTGGATGGTCATGTGCAAGCATCCTGCAATGCGTGCGCCTTTCAAAGGTTTAGATTCGCCATACTCAGCGCGGAGGGCCATTAAGCCAGGCATTTCGGCCTCGGCCAAACGAATTTCTTTGCGGCCCCAGTCGGCCAAGGTGATGTCTTTTACTTTGTACGGTACGTACGTTCCAGTTGCTGTTGACATTTTGTATCTGAAAAATTAAACTTGTTTGCGGTTTTAGAACGATTTTCTAAATCAAATGCAAAATTAACAGGTAATTGAATGAGAATAATAATTTATGGAGAAAGAAAATAGAGGCTTATCCTAAAAAAAGATATTTTTTGGCATAATAACGGGTACTATACCCATTATTTTAGATAATAAATTATAAATAAGCATTATTCATAGATATTTTGTCTAATTGAATTTAAACACTTATGACTAAAGTTCATTTCTTAACCAAAGTCAATGAAATGAGAAAATCAACCGACTACTTTTGCCCCGAAATAATCAAACATAATAATACAGACGGCCATGAAAGCAATCGTTTATACAAAGTACGGCTCCCCGGAGGTTCTAATGCTCAAAGACATAGAAAAACCCACCCCAAAAGACAATGAAATTCTTATCAAAGTAAAAGCTACTGCGGTAAATTCTGGTGATTGGCGTTTGAGAAAGGCTGATCCGTATGCTGTCCGATTGTTTTTTGGGTTGATAAAGCCTAAAATTCAAATTTTGGGTGGAGTACTTTCAGGAGAAATTGAAGCCGTGGGCAAAGATGTCAAACGGTTTAAAATAGGCGACCAAGTATTTGGCTCTTCGGCCCTAAGTTCTGGTTTTGGGGCGTATGCAGAATACAAATGCTTATCAGAGGAAGCTGTTTTGGCCTTGAAGCCGACGAACATAATGCATACTGAGGCAGCTGTCATTCCTTTTGGTGCAACAACAGCCCTGCATTTTATCAAAAAAGCAGGTATTACATCTGGACAAAAAGTACTTATCTATGGAGCGTCGGGAGCAGTAGGAAGTGCCGCGATTCAATTAGCAAAACATTTTGGAGCTCATGTAACAGGCGTATGCAGTACGGTAAATATGAATTTGGTAAAATCATTGGGTGCAGATAAAGTCATTGATTATACCAAAGAGGATTTTACTAAAAATGAAGAGAGGTATGATGTGATTTTTGAAACGGTCAACAAAACTTCCCTCTCTTGCAATCTAAAATCATTGAAAACCAAAGGGATACTGATTTTAAGTGCAGCAGGAATGTCAGAAATGATTCGGGGTGCGTGGACTTCCATGACAAACAGCCGAAAAGTGCTGACAGGCGTCAACAGCGAAAGCGTGGAAGATATGGTTTTCTTCAAAGAGTTGATTGAGGCCGGTAAACTGAAACCAGTCATTGACCGAACCTACTCATTGGAACAGATGGCCGAAGCCCATGCTTATGTGGAAAAAGGACACAAAAGAGGGAATGTTGCGATTGAAGTATAGAAAAGGGGGACCAAATTGTTATTTATGAAGGATTCGTTTTCTAATTCGGCTCAACGATTCTGGTTTTACTCCTATGTAGCTTGCCAATTGGTATTGCGGTACTTTTTGAAACAATTCGGGTCGTGACGTTAGTAACTTGAGATAGCGCTGTTCTGGGCTATCCGTTACATAGGAAGACATGATTTCCTGTTGTTCAGCAAATACTTTTTCCATTACTTTTCTGGAAATGGTTTCTAATTTGGGGAATCGCCGATACAAATCTTCTTCTTTTTGGCGATTTCCCACCACTAGTACACTATCCAGACAGCACTCTAAATAATGGTTGGAAGGAATCCGTTGGCTGAAACTATTGATGGAAATAACCCATTGCTCATCGGTGAAAAAATTATTGGTTTTCTCTTCTCCATCAATGAGGAAATATTGTCGCACACAACCCTCTAATACGAAATAAGCCTCCGTGGAGATTTGTCCTTCTTTCAGTAAAACAGTACCTTTTCTGTACCTTTCAATGAGCATGGTGTCAGCAATAGCGGCTGCCTCTTCCTCAGAGAGTGGCATGATTCGGGAAAAATAGTTGAGGAGCTTGGTTTCCATACTTATCAAGTATCTTTTTATTGTCAAACCAACTCCATTGGGGTATTTTTCTCTAATGGAGCTATAGAAATTTTAATCTTTACTCAATACGAATAACCATTCACTTATTTATAAGCTCCAATAGCTTATCACAATACAGTTATAATGTAAAATAGATTATCTTTAACAAAAACTATTTTAGCATTTTATTTTACTCTTAGACGATACTTTTTCCCTTTCAATATGCTCAGAATATCATTGTAGCTCTTGGCGACGATCACGTTTTCAACACCGAGGGAGAATGGGTGGATTTTAAAGATTGGACAGTATTTCAGCCGTATAGAACAAGACATAGATAACACAGACTTAGAAAGGATTCTAAGAGAGTCAGAAGAATTGCTGCGCAACCAGAATAAGTAATTTGTTGGTGATTACTCTATACTACTACGTCTTTCTTTTCTTTTTCTTAGCTGAAGGGAACAGTACGTTATTGAGAATCAGGCGATAGCCAGGGGAATGCGGGTGCAGATTGAGATCTGTGGGCATACGGTGAAAACCGCGTTGCCCTTCGGGGTCGTGGCCGCCGTAGAAAGTAAACTGTCCGCGGCCCAGTTCCCCATAAATGTAGCGGTCGGAGGCTTTGCTTTGGCCCATCACCAAAGCACTGGACTTGACCGTTTTTTTGTTGAAAGCCGTCGTTTGGCCCATAAACTCCCGAATCAATGACTCATGGTTTTGAAGGAGCATAGCGGGAATCACGCCCCATTTGGCTGAAAAATCAAACAAAGAGAAAAAAGTATTGGATTCGTCGCCCCAGCCTTGTCCCGATGATGAATTGATATTAGAAAACGACATTCCGCCTCGGTAATCATCGTCACCATAGAGTTCTAATTTAAAATTCTCAAAGGCGAGGGTTTTACTAAAATCAAGTTTGGATTGGGCATTGGCGTCAATGCCATCACCATCGAAAATGGAAGGAACAATATCAACGCCTTCGGCAGCGAGGGCTATGTCCAACGATTCAGCCCCCGAGCACATGGCAAACAAATACCCACCTCCCGCGCAAAAGCCTTTGATGGTACGGGCTACGTCCAATTTTAGTTGTGATACTTTTTTGTAGCCAAATTTTTTGGCGATGTTTTCTTGGGCTTGAATATCAGCAAGGCTCATTCGGCGACGGTTGCGGCCAAACTGCCCTGTAAAGTCTTCATGATGAAGGTGCAACCAATCGTATTTGGCTAAATCGCCTTTCAATATTTCTTCATCATAAACAATTTCAAAGGGGATTTCAGCATATTTGAGTACCAATAGCACAGCGTCGGTATCTTCAAAAGTAGATTGACTGACTTTTACGGGACTATATACCACTATTTTAGCCGCTTTATGGAGCTTCACTGCATCCATGTTTACATCGGGGTTGGTAATATATTTGAGAAGAGAATTGACGTTTGCGTCCGAAATCACTTCAAAAGATACATCGCGTAGTCGGCATTCTTTTTCCAGTGCAGTAGAATACTTCATCAAAAAACTTCCCCCTCGGTAGTTAAGCAACCAATCTAATTCACGATCAGCCTTGAGTTCCCAATAAGCCACACCGTAGGCTTTGAGGTGATTGGACTGTTTGTCGTCCATAGGGATGAGAATCGAATTGGCAAGCATTCTTTCTGCCAATACCAAAAGTAAGAAGAACAGATACCACTTTTTCATCGCATTTTGAGGGATTAGGTACTGTGTGGGATTATGAAGATAAACGACTCTCTCACAGAAATTTACTCTTGATTGCGTGGATAATTTTGAGAAACCACTGTGGCTAAACAAAATTAGCAGAAAGAATTAGTTTTTCAAGAAATTTTCAGAATTTCTGTTAGTGATTCCTTATTGTTACCTTTGCCCTCCCTAAAATAAATTTAGTAATCAATCCGTGAATTTTATGTCTAAATTAAGACTCTTACTGGTAATTATCATTTCGATGATAGTAGGATCGTGTAATAAAGAGCAAGAAATTTCTGGTACAGAAGAAGAACAAATTGAGCGCTACATTAAAAGTAAAAATCTAACCATTACCGAAAAGACCACCAGCGGCTTACGTTATATTCTTACCAAGTCCAATGCCACTGGAGCAAGTTTGAAAGTAGGCCAAATAGTCACGGTAAAATACGCAGGAAGATTGTTGTCGGATAAAAGTTTTGATTCGGGTACGTTTAATTTCAATTTGGGCTTGGGCCAAGTGATAGCAGGTTTTGAGGAAGGAATTGCCAAAATGAAGGTCGGTGAAAGCGCCACACTCATTTTCCCATCTTCATTGGGCTACGGTTCCAGAGGGGCAGGATCAGACATTCCTGGTAATTCTCCTTTGGTGTTTGATATTGAGGTAATTTCGGCAAAATAGAAGCAGAGAGTCTCTATTTCCGAGCAGGTGTTACGCCATAGCTCCGCAATTCATCTCGTACTTTTTTAACCCATTGGGCTTGGGCAGCTCGGTTGATACCGTGGCTTGTTTCTTCGTCGTATTGCTGCTGGAGTTGGCTGTGCAATCGAAAAAACTCAATGTACTGGTATTGTATCTCGCTACTGTAATCTTCTACCGATAACTCCATCGTTTGTAGGTGCCTTTTAAACCGTTCGGAGGTAAGGCGCGTGATGTCGAAGTGAAGTTGTTCATGATCAAGCACGTAGTCGTTTTTAGAGTCAGTTCGTACCCACGAAATGGTTTTGTCAATCCATACTTTGGTACGGATGCGAAGTTCTAATACACGGTTATTGACAGTAGAGCGAGCTTCAAAGCCAAAACTGGTAAATACCTGTGCAGCCCAGCGGCTTAATACCGCTGGAGCACCCAAAAAATCTTTCCAAGTAAGGGGGCGATTGGAATGATAATAAACAGTATCACCATCAGAAACAAGGGTAGAGTCTTCTTCAAAAATGAGTTTTACCTGTTTTACCAACAAATCGGAGGTTTTTATTCCTTTGGCAAACCAATCATTAAATCCCTTCATTTCGTTTTCCAATAATCGACGAATCAGCGGCTCAATCATTTCTTCGGGGGTGATACCTGCACGGGTGTAGGTAGTAGAAGCGTTACCACCCGTAAGATATATCCGTCGGCCTTCACGGTAGGTTTCAAAGCCCAAACTCATACGGATTTCACCATTGACTCGATTGGCAGGTGTAAGGGCTTCACTGATTCGCAATTCTTTGATGGTTAAGATAATAGGCGTAAGGGTATCCGTTTTTGAAGGGTTGAAATTTCGGTTTAGAAATACCTCGATTCCTTTAGCCGTACCCCCTTGCAGTACAGCAGTCAGTGGCTGTGGTCGACTCCAAATCTTGCCAATATTGGTTGTAACAGAGCGGCCATCAATCACCTCCACAATAAAAAAGCCTTTGGGCTGTACTTTCAATCGTTCAGGCTTGAGGGCAATGGTTTGGGTTTGGGCAAATAGAGAAGTAGATGCTTGCAGCGCAACAACAATGATGCCTATAATTGCCCCCAAACTGTACTTCATACCTGTTCTTTTCGTTACTTTGCAGCTTAGTATTTTTGTAAACGATACTGATTTAAGCAAAACTTTAAAGGCTAAATACCTCCTTATCATTTTATGAAATCCCAAGAACGTCCTGCTTTTGATGATATATTTATGGAATTAGCTCAAAACTTAGCGCGACGATCGCATTGTATCAAAGCACAAGTAGGGGCTGTTCTTACCAAAGATACGAGGATTATTTCAATCGGTTATAATGGCCCGCCGTCGGGAACGCACAATTGTGATGAAGAGTTTCCCGAACAGGGATGCCCACGTGATTCTAAGGGGAGTTGCTCTTTGGCACTTCATGCCGAGCAAAACGCCATCTTGTATGCCGTCAAAAATGGAGCCAATCTGGAAGGAACTACCTTATACGTAACGCTTTCGCCCTGCATCGCTTGTGCAAGGGTGATTTACACCATGAAAATCAAACGCGTGATTTATCTGGATTCTTATGCTGCTTACAAAGGCATTGGCATAGACGAAGGGGTAGAATTTCTTCGGAAATTTGGCGTACAGGTTGAGAGACATCATTCGGTGGTAGTCAGTAGTCATTAGTCAGTGTGCCGCTTCACAGCTACAAACCATCAATCGTAAATGAATTACCTCGCCCACTTTTATTTGTCTTTTGACCAAGAACCGCTGATTATAGGTAATTTGTTGGGAGATTTTGCCCGTGGGCGGCTCGATCACCCACGCAATACCCGCTACAACGAGGCCATCAAACAGGGTATTTTGCTACATCGCCAGATAGACTCTTTCACCGATACGCATCCTGCTGGGCAAGCGTGCAGACAAAGACTTCCTGTAAGCTTTGGTAAATACCGTGGGGTAGTGAT
>JBDHXS010000355.1:0-7148 GCA_039810845.1 Runella sp.
TTCATCCCAAAAAGACGCTGGCAGTTTTGCGGATTTTCTTTCAATAATTTGTATTTGTCGTTCATAATCAAAGTTTTACAACAAAAATAATAGTTTTTTAATTAAGAAATAGGTCTAATACGTACAATACGACGCCACGGGTAAGAGCGCAATGAATGCCCTGCGCTGGCAATGGCATTAGGAGCAATGAGAAATCCAGTTGAGTTAGAAGGCTTTCTCCGTTCATTTTTGCGATAGATTTCCAAATAAGCAATCCATCGAAACGGCTCTTCGAGTGTATTAACTACCTGCGTTCTACGCATTGAATCAGGGTGACATTCGATGTCTTGCACGAAAGCAACAGACAATATTAAACAGAAGATTATTACTAAACACGTTGTTTTCATCTTTTGGAAAATTTTACTTTTTAATACTGATAGGAATCCCCACGCGTATGCCGCCAAAGATTCGTTCCTTAAAAGGAACATCACCCGTTTTTTGAGCGGGATCTTTGTAGGTTTTTGGCAGTAAATTACTGATTTGAACAAAAGGTAGAATTACTAAAAGACTGCGTTGCTTGTCAGCAGAGGGCACATTGAGTGTGGGGCCGACCTCCAATTGAATTTCATGGTAGTTGGTAATGAGCGGAGTCCAGCGATATTTAAGCTGACCATATACACCCACAGCCCAAAATTTCTGCCGAATAAGATAATACTCCGCATCTGCACCGAGGCGTGCCGTATAATGAACTTTTCCGAGGTACGTTTGTTTTTTTTCTGTTTTTTCAATAAGGGTATCTTTGCCTATGGGCGTCTTAGAAGTAGCAATTCCTGAAATCGTAACCGTTCGGTCCGGGACAAAATTCATAGTCCAATTTAGTCCGAATCTTATTAATTGATAGTGATTTTGCGTGCTTCGGAAATAGTTATACCAAGCGTTTGCGATTGGTTGGAATTTGGTGATTTTTGTTTGAATGTTGTCTGAGAGGCTATAATATGTAAATTGCTTGCCGCCTCCTGCAAACGAAAAGGTAATCCAATATTGATGTTTTTTAGAATATACTTTGGTTTGTTCGGCTATTTCAATTTGACGATCATGCCAAAGTGGTTGGCAATTTTTAACTCTATCGGCCATTTCATACAAATCTTTCAATAAAACGAGTCGAATCTGTTTTTTTAATATGACAGTACTGGGGATAGAAGCTTCGGTGTACTCTGTATATTTTTTTAAAAAATGTAAGACAATCGTCTTGGCGTTATCTGATAGGCTGGATTCCCAACTATTTTTTATATCTTTTTTTAGGTCACTTGATAATTGATCATACCACGATTCTCGCCATTTATCCAAACTATCCCAGAGAACTTCGTCGTATTTTTTTAAA
Source organism: Runella sp. (assembly GCA_039810845.1). Lineage (GTDB taxonomy): Bacteria > Bacteroidota > Bacteroidia > Cytophagales > Spirosomataceae > Runella. Next base: position 1,361 of record JBDHXS010000355.1, read on the forward strand.
ATTTGGCCTAACACTTTCAATGAGTCAATCACCTGTCGTTTATATTGCTTTTCCGTTTGAAGAATGAGGATTGCAATAGGCTTAGTTTGGGGGGCGATACTATAAGTACTTGCTGTAGGAATTACATGCCAATTTAATCCTATGCTTCCCTCAACAATCTTCCCTTCTTCAATAATTGGTAAAAAAGCATTTTTATAGCTTCCTTGAGCCGTAACTGTCAGGATACCTTTGCATATATTGATAGGCCCTGTAATGCCGATAGTAGGGTCTTTTGCTATCTCAACTTTGATGCCTGGAGTTGCAGACTGGTCTCCTAAAATGGCGTAGCGAATATCCTTTTTTACCAGTCTGTTAAAAGCAGATGGAGAAATTACAGTATCTTTTACGGTATCATTTTTTGAGGCTTTTTGAGAAAAAATGCTTCCATAAGAAAAAAGCAATACCCATAAGATGAAAATCAAACGCATAACTGATGAGTTGTTTATTTCTAACAAAACTACTTTCTGTTTTGCTTTCTCACCATACCCACTGCCGGGTATTTTGTACCTTCGGGTAAATCTATATTTTTGAGTACCTAATCTGAATAGTATGCGCCCATCTTTTACAACTTGTTGGTTATTAATGTTTTTGATTGTTCAATCGAAATTGGTCTTTTCACAATACAGAATCAAACACTTTACGACCAAAGAAGGATTAACCCAAGGAACGGTTTTTTATTTTTTGGAAGATAGCCGAGGGTATCTTTGGATGTCGAGTCAAGTAGGACTCAACCGACTGGAAGGAAATCGTTTTCGTACATTTCAGCATCAAGACAATGAGCCGACTTCTATTGGTAAAGGTGAAGTGAGAGGGATTGTAGAAGCACCCAACGGAGACGTTTGGGTAGGAACGGAGGTTTGTTTGAGTCGCTATGTTCGCAAGACAGGGCGATTCCAAAACTATTATTTACGGGGCAAATCCAAAGAGAGGGTATTGACACAATGTCAGCCTTTTTGGACAGATGATTCTACCGTTTGGTTTCTCAATGATCAGTATGGGGTTTCGCGATTAGATTACCGCCAAAATCGCCTTACAACGGTCCTGTCCGGTATTTCTTTTCAGTATAGCACTATTACTCGGCTGGTTTGGATGGATGTAAAGAATCAGTGTATTTGGCTGAGATTGCCTCAAGGGGTCATGCGTTATGAGATACATACCCGTCAACGAACGTATTACTTTACTAATCGCCGCGATAATCATACAGGCGATTCTCGCACTATTTATGCAATTTATGGATACCCGGATGGTTCAGCGGTGTGGGTATCTACTAACCGTGGGTTGGTACGTATTAATAAGCAGGGCATTCGAGAATACACTCAGGGCAATGATCCTGAAAACGACATCACCTATACGCTCACTTCTGACCATAACGGAAGGCTATGGGCCGGTTCAACCCGTAGCGGAATTTTTGTCTTGGATACGGCCAATGGGCAAATTGTTCAACGATTACAAAAGCAGGCATTTAATGCCGAATCATTAATGAGCAATCACATCAGTGAACTTTATACCGATCGTCAAGGGTTAATTTGGGCTAATGCCGACCCGAAAGGAGTAGAATTGATTTATCCGACAAGCTTTAAACCCGCTGTTTACGAAGATAATCCACTCGATTCATCCGATTTTAACGGTGCTGCTATAAGAGGTATTGTGGCCGGGCGCAATGGAACGTTGTGGGTGGGTACGATAGGGGAGGGAGTTCGTCACGTTGACCCATCCACGAGGCGTATCAGTCGTCCGATTAATGACAAAAAATTGTGGAGGACATCTGTCCGCGCTTTGTACTATGATTCGCGCGGAAAACTGCTGATTGGAACCAAATTAGGAATAAGTATTTATGATGAACAAACAAAAAAAACGACAACCATCCCAATTGGAGCTTCCGACGACAAACATTTGTCTAATACAGTACGAGGTATTTGTCCACTGGCAGATAATAGTTTTGTAGTAGCTACCGAAAAAGGTTTGTATATTTTCAATATCCGTTTGGGCAATTATACAACCGTAGATTCAACCTCCGCCTATTCCGGAGCTTTATACCGTGATACTGCCACTAATCGCCTCTATGCCGGTCGGTTAGATCGCGATTTGCAGTGTTTTTCAGTAAAAGCAAAAAGCTTAGAATTTCTGTATAACGCCCTGCTGGGATTTAATATTTTATGTTTCGGAAAAAGCCAAACTCAGAATCATTCAGGGGGTTTATGGATAGGTACTGACAATGGTTTGATTCAATTTGATACAGAGAAACGCAGAATGATTCGTCATTATACCCAACGTGATGGCTTGCCTAACCCTGTCATTTATAGTCTATTAGCTGATAGTCAAAAAAATCTGTGGCTTAGTAGTGACAAGGGACTAATTATCTTTGATTCCAAACGTAGATTTAGGGTTTTGCCCGAGACAGTGCAGGTCGAATTTAATAGTTATGCGGCTTTTCAATCAAGTCCTCATACGATGTATTTCGGTTCTGTCATAGGGCTGCACGTTGTTAATCCAGCCGCACTTCAAAAATGGTTTACGCGTAGTGTACGATTTAATGATTTATCCATCAATGAATCACAAGCTAATCTATCTCGAACAATTGATGAATTAGATACACTGGAATTAACGTATGCACAGGGGAATATGGCTTTGAGTGTAAGTGCATTAAATTATACAGCTGACTACCCTATTCAATACCAATATCGCCTAAAAGGACAGCATGACAACTGGAGTACGGGTACGATTGGTGCTCCCATTCGCTACACTAATCTTGCTGCTAAAACATATCAACTTCAAGTCCGCATACTGGATAGTAACGGGAAATGGACTCCCACGCGTTCTTTAACTGTCATAGTGATTTCCCCATTTTGGCAGCGACTGTGGTTTATTCTTTTTGTCTTGGTTTTTGGGGTAGGAGTAATTTATAAGTTGGTGCAATATTATGTTCGTTTAAAACAAATTGCGCAACAAAGTTTGACAAAACGGCTTATTGCAGCGCAGGAACAGGAGCGATTACGCATTGCACAAGATTTGCACGATGACGTAGGAAACACGCTTGCCACCGCCAAAGGTTTATTGGAAAGAAGTTTGAGTACTGAGAAAAAGAACGAAGCGCAACAGATAGGGTATGTACAGGAGTTGATTTCTAAAGCTGTCACAGATCTACGGATAGTAACGCACAATTTAATGCCGATTGATTTCACTCAATCAAGTTTAGCCGAAGTACTGGAAAAGCAGATATTAATTACCCAAAGAAGTAGTCATTTGCGTGTCACATTTATCCTTGCGGGTGAGCCCATAAAATTGCCTGCTGAAACGGAATTGACAATCTACCGAATTGTATGCGAATTACTACAGAATATTCGTAAGCACGCGCAGGCTACTCAAGCCTTCGTACAATTAATTTATCAGCCCACTGAGCTTGTGGTGAGTGTAGAAGACAATGGAATTGGTATGTCAAATACGCAGGAAAAAGAAAAAAAACAGCAAGGAATTGGTGTCAATAACTTATATTCGAGAGCGGAATACATCAAAGGTACGCTGACTTTCCAAACGGATACTTCAGGAGTACTTGTTTTACTCAAAGTTCCTTATGGCTCTCATATCCACCATTCGAGTTCTCATCGTTGACGATCATCGGTTGTTCAATGATGGACTATGCCTGATGCTCAATGATTTTGACCAAATAGAGATAGTCGGACAAATTTATCATAGTCCCGACACGCTTTGGGCCGTTCAGAAGTTCCGACCCGATGTGCTAATTTTAGATGTCAATATGCCTCAAATGAATGGGCTGGATGTTGCGAAAGACGTATTGAAAAACTTCCCTCAGCAGAATATACTCATTGTTAGTATGTACACTGAAGAGAAATTAATTAAGCAATTCAGGCAAATGGGAGTAAAGGGCTATCTATTGAAAACCGCCTCGGCGGTTGAGGTATTTAAAGTCATCGAAGCAATTCAGGGCGGTCAAATTAGCTTCAATCTGGTTTCAGAAAAAAATAGTATTGAAACTCCTCCATCTGGGGACTATTTCTTGAAAACGTTTCAGTTAACAGGGAGAGAAGTAGATGTTCTTCGATTAATCCGGAAAGGTTTTTCCAGTGCAGAGATAGCCAACCAATTGTCTATCAGCATTCAGACCATTGAAACACACCGCAAAAATATGTGTACGAAGTTGAAGCTAAAAGGGCAAAACGAATTGCTTAAATTTGCAATCAAGCATGAGATAGGTTTCAATAAATAGCTGTATTTCGGACACCCGAATTAGGTTCACTAATAAATTATATCTTTGCCCCATGAAATTTCTCGGACTTCGCACCATCATTTATCCCGCCCCTGATTTGGAAGCACTTAAAAAGTGGTATATTCAGGCTACGGGGGTTTTGCCTTATTTTGATGAACCCTTTTATGTAGGGTTTAATATAGGAGGTTATGAATTGGGTCTTGACCCCAATGCTACGGTAGGCGAAAATGGCCAAACGCTCTATTGGGGCGTCGAAAACATTGAAGAAGCGTGGGATTACTTACTTTCCATTGGCGCGGTTTCGCACGAAGGCATTCGTGACGTAGGCGATGCCATCAAAGTGGCCACTGTAAAAGACCCGTTTGGTAATGTGCTGGGAATTATCGAAAATCCCTATTTTCAATTGCCTCAACCTTAATTGTTTATAATTTTGGAGGCAGCGAATTCCGGATGCCCTGTTTCCACCGATAAAAATAAAATCTTTCTCAATGCAACTTCTCGATGGTAAAGCACTGTCAGCACAGGTAAAGGCTGAAATCAAATTAGAAACCGATAAAATCAAAGCGGCAGGAGGTAAAAAACCCCATTTAGCGGCTATTTTGGTAGGGAACAACGGAGCGAGCGAAACCTACGTAGCGTCCAAAATCAAAAGCTGCGAAGAAATTGGCTTTACCTCCACCTTAATCAGCTTGCCTGATACTACTTCGGAGGCTGAATTGCTCTCGCATATCCAAGACCTGAATTACGACAACGACGTGGATGGTTTTATCGTGCAGTTGCCTTTGCCCGCCCATATCTCTGAAAACACGGTGATGGAGGCTATTGCCCCCGAAAAAGATGTAGATGGTTTTCATCCTATCAATGTCGGTCGGATGTGCAAAGGGCTTCCCGCCTATATTTCGGCTACTCCTTTTGGGATTTTGGAAATGCTCGAACGTTACAAAATCGAAACCGCAGGAAAACATTGCGTGGTGGTAGGTCGTAGTCAAATTGTAGGACTTCCTATGAGTATTTTAATGCAACGCAATGCCTATCCAGGCAATTGCACGGTTACGATTTGCCACAGCCGTACGCACAACTTGAAAGAGGTTTGCCAAAGCGCCGATATTTGGATTGCCGCCTTGGGTCGCCCTGAATTTATAACTGCCGACTATGTGAAAGAAGGCGCTGTGGTGATTGATGTGGGTATTACCCGCGTTCCTGACGCTTCCAAAAAGAGTGGTTTTTCCATCAAAGGCGACGTGAAATTTGAGGAAGTAGCACCCAAATCAAGTTTCATAACGCCCGTGCCAGGTGGCGTAGGATTGATGACTATTTGCGGACTGTTGACCAATACGCTTTTGGCTTCTAAGAAAGCCATTTATAAGTAGCAGAAGTGTGTTATCTGTTAATCGTTAACTGTTATTAGGCATGGTCTGACCGTAAGTCTGGCCTTTAAAATAGCTGTTAACCCTCTAACGAGTCAGGCCTACAGTCAAACTAACATTACAGCACTCCAAATAACGATTAACAGTTAACGAATAA
>JBDHXS010000356.1:0-7124 GCA_039810845.1 Runella sp.
CTGCCACCAGCATCCAAAGCATCAATAATTTGGGGCATTTTTTTATCTAAAATACGCATGGCATTCATCCTTACCGCAAAAACATTAGGAATGGCCATTGGCGAACCCAGCACATAAGGCACGACGCCATCCCACACCCCCTCAGTATTTTCGATGCTGCCGATGGTGCGATACGCCCCACCACTGCCGCCGAAGGCATAGCCAAAAGGTCGGCCACCTCCGACTATAGCCTTTGCAACAATTCGAGAGAAAGCAGCCGAAGCTGCATTGGCTCGAAAAGCTCCAATGGTAGGGTCGTTGTTGAAGCTTGGCTTCGCAAAATCGACTTTTCCTCCTCCATTAGTTTCAATAAAATAGGCCCCACTACTAACCGAAAAACCAATTTTATCGTCTTCACCAGTGGCTCCTTGCGAAAGTACCTCACTGTCAGGAAAGGGAGTAATGTATTGAAAAAAGCGCCCCTGGTATTGCTCTTTTGTAGGGAAATAGAACGAAAAACGGGTTTCTGTGCCTTTAAAACCCCCGTGAACGTAGCGGTGTTTGACGGGTTTATCGCGCCATTCGTCAATATCTATGTATGGGTTTTTAAAAATGGTATCTTTGGTTGAATAAGATTGGGCAAGTTCATCGCTCTGTTGAATTAAATTATGATTCGCTTGTGCCAAACCCTGTTCTATGATACCTACTACCATTAGGCACCATAAAGTTGTACTGAGATTAGTTAGTTTCATTGGTTTCAATTGGTTTTTTCGATTGTAAAAAACAATGTACGATAGCAGAAAAGGGGTAGTGGTCTGACTATCGTCTGACCACTACCCCTTTTATAATTTCTCAGCCGTAAAAAACAGAATACTGTGCGCAGGCAATGCCACTTTTCCAGCTTTAACCTTTTGCCCTTTCAAAGTAGGCACCTCGTCGTTGGCGGTTAGCTTCAGCTCCTGCCCGTTAAGCTTCACTTTTTTGGTCATTAGCTCATCGGCGGTCAATAAATAGTGAGTTGCACCCACTGGAATCATCACCGAAGTTTCTTTATCGTTGGTATTAATCACCAATACCGACCGTCCTTTGGGCTTATTTTTTAAACTATGCACAAAAACATCGACACCCGAATCTATGTTCGCTGCTTCATATACGTCAGTTCCCATGAATTTTCCCCATAACAACGCCGCCCAGTAATTGGGGCGTGGATTGTGCGTATCGTGGTCGAGCAACGCGTACTCACTTCGCGCAAGGGTATTGTGCATAACTACCTGCACTCCTTTTTTAGCTAAGCGCCCCAATTGTTCTAAATAGCGGAAAGTATCAAGGTAAGTGGCCGCCCAAGGGTTGCCTCCACAGGCAGACTCAGCGGTTTCGGTACACCAAATGGGTGCATTGGGGATGTATTTGTCGCGGGCTTTTTGGTAAAATTCTAATCCTTTTTCTGTTCTACTCAACCATTCGGCCGAGAGCGCATTTTCAGGCTTTTGCCCTCCCATACAGCGTCTTGACACAGTGCCGTAATAATGGTACGTAAATATATCGAACGTAGGATTTGGGGTTGCCGACAGCAGTTCATCCACCGACAAATCCAACCCCGATGGTAAAATCCCTTCCCCAGTAGAACCTGGGCCAATAATTTTCATTTTGGGGGCTGATTGAGCAGCAAACACGCGAAAGTCGGCCAAATCTTTGGCAAATCGTGCTCCGTTGTACCCTTTAGGTGCATCCCCGTGCGAGGCATGTGACGGTTCGTTAAACAATTCCGCCGCTACAATTTCTCCTCCCGCTGCCTTCGTATATTCAAGAATCGCCTTTACTTGTGAGGGATTCCAATTTCCGTTGTTATCATACATTCCATCGCTGATTGGGAACGACGTCACTAATTTTCCATTCACACTTTTACAAAAGTCAAGGACTCCTTTCCACTGCTGACGAGTGAGCACGTTTTTAAAACCAGCAGGAGGCTGAGTCATTATCTCTCCATCGTTGTTCTGAAAATAAACAGCGTTTGCCCACGTACCGCTTACCCTGACGTACGTTGGACCTAAGGCCGATGCCAAGTTGCGAAGTTTCTTTTCGTATAAATTAATCGGTTCGATTTTCCATTTTAAAGCGTCAATCCCTCTTTTATTGGTGGTTTTCCGAACAGAATCAATCAGATTATAAGGAATCCAAAAGTCGCCACCAATCACTTCGCACATTTCTACATTATAAGATTGAAAACGTTCGTCCACTTTGCCAACCATTTTCAGGTCTTTCAAATGAAGCGAGGACTGACCATTGACACCGAAAGTCAAACAAGCGAGAATAATCGTAAGTACGTACCATTGATTTTTTTGCATCAACGTAAGGATTTACAAGGCTACAAACTACTTTTTGGGTGATTAACAGAACAAAGGTATTGAATAAATTTTCTTATTGTATATTTTTTATACAATAATTTTTATTCAAAAATATATCTTTGCAGTACGATTACCCAAAAACCTTCCTTTGAGCAATAAATAGAAGAGATGAAGAGCCCGAGTCAACTAAATTACATTCCACAAGTATCCATCGACTGCGTCATTTTTGGGTATTCGGAGCAGCAGTTACAAGTATTAATCCCAAAAATCAATTTCAAAGGAGACTTTTGGGCCTTACCTAGCGGGTTTGTATTTCAGGACGAAGATATAGATGACGCCGCACACCGTATTTTACGAGAACGAACGGGCATAGAATCCATTTACTTGGAACAATTCAAGGTATTTGGTCGGGCCAATAGAAGTAGTAAAGCGTTTTTAGATAAACTGATTCAGCAAAATTTTGACAAGCTTGGCGAAAAAAGCGCAAGTCACGCCACCGAATACGATTGGTTTACCAAGCGCTTTTTGTCCGTGGGGTACTATGCTTTGGTGGACATGAATAAAGTTGTTCCACAAAAAACAGACTTAGATGAGTCAATAGAATGGTACAATATTCATGACTTGCCACAAATGATTATGGATCACGAAGAAATTATCAATGAAGCCCTAAAAACGCTCCAAAGCCATATTGATGAAAAAATCAATGCGTTTAATCTTTTGCCCGACACCTTCACTATGAAAGAAGTACAGGAAGTTTATGAAGCCATCAGTGGGAAAAGCTTTGTTCGTACCAACTTCCAAAAAATGATTCTTTCCTTGGAGGTACTCGAACGCCTCGAAAAAAAGTTTACAGGAGCCGCCAACAAGGCTCCGTATTTGTATCGGTTTAGAAAGTAACAATCCTCTTCTGCTTTGTGGTTTTGTTGTGCTATTTGTGGGTATCTTGTGTAATGTATCAGCTCTAGTTTTAGCTTATATACAAGCCTATCCTAAGCAACTCACTATAATCAAGGTATCAAGTTTTACTTAGCTCTTGTAGGAAACTCCTGAGATTCTCTATTACCTTTTCTGAAAGGCGCTCAAAAGCGGCATCAGTCATTCCCGATGTTTTAGGAAAATAGATAATACGGGGGTGTAGTTCAAGATTTTGCACCCCAAAAGCACCATCATGGTCAAAAATTGCATAATTATTGTGCTTATTAACCCATTCAAAGAATGCCCCAAAATCAAAAGTAGGCCCAACCGACGTATTGATGAATACAGTATTGGGAGATAATAAATCAAATTCGGCTTTCCCAAGCATTTTTGTATTTCGGGGCAAATGCGTACTTATAACATCACTTTGGGCCAATACATCGTTAAGAGAAGCATACCTCAGTCGGCTTTCTTCTAATGTGGGTTTTCGTGTTCGGCTAAAATACAGCACATTCATTCCAAAAGCCAACGCAACTCGGGCCAACATCTGCCCTACCGTACCGAATCCAATAATTCCCAAAGTTTTGTTTTTGAGTTCAGTCTGTTGAGGTTTCCACTGATGCTTACCCATGCCTTTTGCCAGAGAAATCAGTTGGGACATGATAAACTCTACCACCCCTTCGTCCCCGTAATCCTTCACTCCTCTAACTACTATACCTCTATTTTCAGCTGCATTTATATCCACGTTGGCCGAAGCCTTATCTATCAAACTACAACACATTCCAATGTACTTAAGCGACGGTGCATTTTCTATTATTTCTTGGTCAATGGGCGTTTTCCAACTCACCAACAGACAATCGGCATCCGCTATTCTATCCATTATTTCGCGTTTATCAGTAGGATAATCGTCAAATACTTTAACTGTTTGGTGGGAATATTCAGAAAGGGTTTCCAAAGCCGATTGGGTCAATCGCGTATTATCTACGCATACTATTTGGGTAAACTTTTGCATGAAAATTTCGTTTTTTTGTTCTTCAAAAACAAGGATGAGCCCGTTTCCTCTGAAATATCTATTAAATTTGACAAAACATCACCTTAAACATTGTATTGTGAACAAAACATTCTCAAAGATTTACTTTTGGGCGTTTTTATCCTTCCTACTGCTCTATTTTACCGAAGGTCAATCTCAAATTCCATTGCTTACTAAAAAAGGCAACACTACCCAATTGATAGTGAACGGCAAGCCCTTTATCATTCTTGGTGGCGAGTTGGGCAACTCTACTGCCACAACGATGGAAAATATGCAATCGGTTTGGCCTAAACTTAAAGCCTGCACCTCAATACGGTTTTAGCGCCCGTGTATTGGGAGTTGATAGAGGCCGAAGAAGGTAAGTTTGATTTTTCACTCTACCAAAATCTGATAACAGAGGCCCGTAAAAATGACCTCAAAATAGTTTTTCTGTGGTTTGGTTCTTGGAAAAACAGCATGAGTAGCCACGCCCCTGCTTGGGTAAAACTCAACCAAGAAAAATATCCACGGGTCAAAGACCAAACGGGGCGTAGCCAAGAAATTTTAAGTTCGTTTAGCGATAATGTGCTCCAAGCCGACAAACGTGCCTTTGAAAACCTAATGGCTTTTATCAAAGAGGTTGATAGTCAAAATCATACGGTGATAATGGTGCAGGTTGAAAACGAAATCGGGATGCTGCCCTCAGCAAGAGACTATCAGTTGCTGGCTGAGGAGGCATTTAAAAAGCCCGTTCCTGTCGAATTGATGCAGTATTTACAGAAAAACAAAGAAAGACTCGTTCCCGAATTGCTACAAATTTGGAAAAACAACGGCTATAAAACCGCAGGCAATTGGGAAGAGGTTTTTGGTAAAAGCTTGGCTACCGACGAGATTTTTATGGCTTACTTTTATTCAAAATTTACCAACAAAATCACCGAAGCAGGCAAAAAAATCTACAACTTACCGATGTTTGTCAATGCGGCTTTGAACAGAACAGGCCGAGAACCTGGCAATTACCCAAGTGCGGGACCATTACCGCATTTGATGGATATTTGGAAAGCCGCGGGTACTGCCGTAGATTTTCTATCGCCCGATTTTTATAATCCTGACTTCAAGCATTGGTGCGACCTTTATACTCGCCAAGGCGATGTGTTGTTTGTACCCGAGCACGTTTTTGACAACACCGTAGCGGCAAAAGCCTTGTTTACGATTGCGCATTACGAAGGGCTGGGTTTTTCACCTTTTTCGATAGAATCCACTGCAAAACCCGAAGATGAGCCGCTGGGTAAAATGTATGGCCTAATCGAAGAGCTCAGCCGCATGATTACCACTCACCAAGGCCAAGGGAAGATAAAAGGTGTACTGTTGAGTAAAAACGACGCAGAAACCATCGTGAGAATGGGTAAATACGAACTCACTTGCAAGCATGATTATACCCTGAGTTGGACTCCTGGGTCAAGGACAGAAACCTGGCCGATGGGCAGCGTAATGATTATACAAACGGGTGATGATGAGTTTTTTGTGGCAGGCACGGGCGTTGTTATAACCTTCAAGCACCGTGACAACAAAGACCTCAACGTGGGGCTTTTGAAAGTAGATGAGGGCTATTTTGATAATAACATCTGGAAAGTTAAACGTCACCTCAACGGCGATCAAACCCACCAAGGCCGCCACGTAAATATCCCTACTAATCAGTTTGGCATCCAAAAAGTAACATTGTATCTCTACAAATAACACTAACGCTGACGGGGTTTGAAACCCTGTCAGTGTTAAGTAAGCAGCTAACTAAAAGCTATTTTTCTACGAAATACTGCACCGCTTCCACCTTTTTGGTGATAGCCACGCCAACTTTAATGTGTTTTTGATGTTCGGGCGAGGTGGCGTATTTGTCCAAATCTTCCAAAGAAGCAAAGGTAAAAGCGTAGGTATGCTTATTCTCCTTGTTGCGGTCGGTGATGGGGGCAATCCCCCACTCGTAAGCTTTGACCACTTTCAGTTTAGCCAAACCTTTAAACGAGGTATCTACTTCGTCTATTTCGTTTTGGGGAGCGTTTTCGGTAAACGTCACCGTCACGATATGCTTAAAAAGCTTTGCGGGTTTAGACTGTGCATTTGCCGACAAAGTGATTGCAAATAGCAACATCGCAACCACAAAAAAGGTGTTTTTCATATTCATTTATTTCAAGAGATTTATTTTCACTTCACCCAACAATCCCGACGGCAGCAACGGTGAATCGGCCCTATAAAAAGGCATGGTAGTAAAAGTTGTTTTTTGTTTTACATCTGGTTGGGCATCGCCAATGAGTCGGTTGGGCCAAAGATTAGTCACTTTTATTTGAATTGTGTTATCGCCTGCTTTTACGGCATCGGTAATGTCTAATTTGAAAGGTTTTTTCCAAACTGTACCTACATTCTTACCATTCACAATTACCTCTGCAATGTTTTTAACATCACCCAAATCTAACAACACTAAAGCCCCTATTGGGGACGGTCCGCCGCGCGGTTTGGGGGCTTTGAAATTATTCTCATAAGTCGCTGTTCCTGAGAAATATTTAACATTTGCATCCGCATTTTCTGTCCAAGAAGTCAGTTTATCAAAAACTACGTTTTTATCGTTGAAACTCACTTTCCATGGAGTCGAGATTTGAGTTAAAACTGTTTCTTTTTTTGCTGCAATGGTTACACTATTAGCCGTTGCTTTATCTTTGAAAACAACGAAAAACGCATCCCACGATTCAAATTTTAGCGGTACAATCGTACGGCCGTCTTTGATTTGGTAGCTCACCTTTTCTATTTTTCCCGTTTGTGGATGCCACAATTCAGGTATTTTACCACTTACTCTGAAACTTATTTCGGCATTGGTGGCAGCATCGCTA
>JBDHXS010000357.1:0-7111 GCA_039810845.1 Runella sp.
CGTACTATTCAGCAAATCAAAAGTTTAGGTGCAAAAGCAGGCGTAGCGCTCAATCCACACACACCCGTGAGCGTACTTCAGGATGTGATTGCTGATTTGGATTTGGTATTGATTATGTCAGTCAACCCAGGTTTTGGTGGCCAAAAATTCATTGAACGCACTTATGAACGCATCCGCCAAATGGCCGCGATGATTGACGAATCAGGAAGCAGTGCAATCATTGAAATAGATGGTGGTGTAAATCAGACAAATGCTCCCCTACTCTACCATGCTGGTGCTCGGGCACTTGTAGCAGGAAATTTTATTTTTACCGCCCCAAATCCTATCCAAACGATTGCAGAGTTGAAAAAGGTGTGGTAAATTCTTATTCTGCCGCTTTCCTGAATGATTGGAGTTGGAGTTGATAATCGTCAATTTGTTGTTGTTTTTGTGCCAGAGTCCAGCCCAGTTCTTGCGCCATCAATTCCGTTACAACGGGTAAAGCCTCTTGGGTAGCTTCCCAATCCATGATTTCTAACCGAATTCGACGTGCCAATACGTCGCGGACAGTCATGGCCATTTCTTCGCGAACTTGGTAAATCACCTCAGCTTGAATAAAGGGATATTTCTCAACTAATCGTTGTGCCCATGCGCTGTTTTCCTGAGTCAGTCGAGCTACTTTATGAGCACGACTGCCATATTTACGAATCAGATGTTTAGAAATATCTTTGGCCAAACGATAGACGGTTTGGATAATTTTCCAGTCTTCAAAGGCATAATCCTCTCCCCCCACCAAAACGTGATTGGCCGTTTTACATTCTCTTTCTACACCTAGCAGCTCGCAGGCTTTATCAATCGTGTCCTGCGCCATGTGTCGATAGGTAGTCCATTTCCCCCCCAGCAAACTCACCAAATTAGATACTTCATCATGCTCTACTTCGTGGTCACGTACCAGTTTTTTTGTAGAAGCCGACTCACTCGCGGCCAGCAGCGGTCGCAAACCACCAAATCCTGCTTTTACCTGACTTTTATCAGGACGTTTGGCCAAATACCTCGTTAGCGTATCTAAAAGAAATTCAACCTCTTGTTCTTCTAAAACTGGCTCTTTGGCAATATCCTTATAATCAGTATCGGTTGTTCCCAACAACAATTGCCCTTCAAACGGAATTGCGAATACGACCCGCCCATCGCTTGTTTTGGGAATCAACATAGCATCTTCACTCTTCAAAACTTCGTAAGGTAGTACCACATGCACACCTTTACTGGGCCGAATGCGTTTAGCCAATTTCGGGTTTGCTTTCAATCGAACCGTATCAGCAAACGCTCCTGTACAGTTGATAAACAGCTTTGCTTTTATGGTCAAAGAGTCGTCAGAAGTCAATGATTTAGCAAGAGCTTCTGTTAGCCTCTTATTTTCATCTACCTTAAAATCAAGCAATTCCGTATAATTAACTACTGCTACTCCCGCTTCATCAGCTGCATGAGCAAGAGCTAAGCAGTAGCGGGCATCATCAAGTTGGCCATCAAAATATAATACAGCACTATGTAATTTTTTTGCGTCCAATGAGGGCATTCTGAGCATTGTCTCTTTTTTACTCAGCCAACGGCTCTTGGGTAAAGAATCGCCTTTGGCAAAAAAATCATACATACGAAGTCCAATCGTAAAATATAGCCCTTCAAACCAGCTGAAAACGGGTGTTAATAAAGGCAAAGGGCGAGCCAAATGAGGGGCATTCTGCAATACAATTTGGCGCTCTTCTAAACCATGCTTCACTTGTTTGAGTTGGGCAAAATCCAAATTTTTGAAAGCTTGTTCTAAATATCTGACACCTCCATGAATCAGTTTGGTAGATTTGGAAGACGTTTCGGAAGCAAAATCGTTTTTTTCGATGAGTGCCACCTTAAAACCGCGCAATGCGGCATCCAACGCACAACCTGCCCCACTTGCTCCCCCACCGATAATACAAATGTCAAAAGTTTCATTTTGGAGTCGTTGGAGATTTTTGGAGCGATTCATAATAAATGAGAAGTCAGGAGTTAGTAACGAGTAGTTAGTAAATTTTGATGGAGAATATAGATTAGTTCAATTTTTCGACGCCTTCGGTAATTTCTACTACGTGGCAGGCCAATTTACGTTGGAATTGATTTTGATAAGCGGTAGCCATTTGCTGAATAAAATCAGCAACCTTTTCGGCTTTCACAATATTGATTGTACAGCCTCCAAAGCCTCCCCCCATCAATCTTGAACCAAGTACATCATTATTAGACAGCGTTTGTTTTACCAAGAAGTCTAACTCTACACAACTCACCTCATAATCTTTACTCAAGCCCTCGTGCGTCTCGTACATTCTCTTTCCAAATACCTCTAAGTCACCTTGTTTTAAGTCTTCACAAGCAGCCACCACCCGCTCAATTTCTCCTACAACATAGCGGCAACGGCGATAAACATTCTCAGTAAAATCTACCCTATGTTCTTCCACTTGTGCTAATGATACATCCCGTAAACTATTAATGTAAGGATAAAATTGTTTTAAAATCGCTACCCCTGCCTCACACTCCTGACGACGCGTATTGTAAGCAGAATCAGCTAGAGTATGTTTTACGCCTGAATTACACAATACAAGTTGATAATCAGCAAAATCAAAAGGAAAATATTCGTAGCTTAAATCACGGCAATCAAGACGGATAACTGAGTGTGCTTTTCCATGAATAGATGCAAACATATCCATAATTCCACACTGCAATCCTGCAAAATGATGCTCAGCTCGCTGGGCAGTAAGTGCCAACTCCAAGCGAGGGACATTCAGCCCAAATAATTCACTCAAAGCAAAGCCCATTCCACTCTCCACTGCCGCCGACGATGAAAGCCCTGCTCCATTCGGAACATCTCCCCCAAAGGCGACATCAAAGCCATTCGGAATTGCATACCCAGCTGTAATTAATTCGCTCGTTACACCAATCAAATAATTAGCCCAACTTTTAGAAGATTTTTGGAGGTAGTCAAGGGAGAATTCAAAAGTGTCGTTTAAATCAGCTGCATATAATTTACAGAATCGGTCGGTGCGTGGAGAAATAGCGAAATAAATTGCTTTATCAATCGCGGCAGGCAGTACAAAGCCATCATTATAATCAGTATGCTCACCAATAAGATTTATTCGTCCTGGGGCACGAACGATAAACGTTGGATGTTTGGCAAAAATACTTTTAAAAGCATCCGTGATTTTTTGGGAATAGGTATTCACTGGCTACAAATGACGGTTTATAAAATGAATAAAGAGTAAATTATGGGTGCAAAAATAGAGAGTTTAGTAAGGGGAACTACAAATTTTTGGAAGTTTGTTGTCAAAACTACCAAAAACCACTATTTTTGCACCCTCATTGGTAATAATGGTCCCGTAGCTCAGTTGGATAGAGCAACAGATTTCTAATCTGTCGGTCTTTGGTTCGAGTCCAAACGGGATCACTGGAAAGTGATTCAAAACACACAAAAAAGTCCTCAAATGTGCCTTTACAGGCTGTTTGGGGGCTTTTTTTGTTGATACATCTCGCAGCGACCCTTTAGATTTGATCGGCAATAATTTGTTCGGAAAGCGTATAAAAAAGCTCTTTATTGATAGCTTCTCTACTTACCTCATTTTGCAGAATGGCATTGTGTAACCGACGCAAAATCGTACCGAGGTGCGTAGAGGCTGCATCATATTGCTTTTCCAAAAAACAACCCCGTACTAAAAACCTGTCCCAATGGATCATCTGTAATGGTCGTACCGGGTCGGCACCCACTTGCTACCACTTCTGCCAACAATTCGGGAACAATATTGACACAAATACCTGTAACATACTGACTGTCCTCTATTTCAACATAGCCTTCACTTACTCCGTTCGACAACAAATACTTGCCTGTCTCGACTGGAAAATGGCAACCGTTCAATGTGTATCTTTCCACACCGTCCATCACGTACTTTATAGCAAACCCTTGCGATTTTATAGGGTGATAAAACCCTTTCAGCGAAGATAAGACCAATAGATTATCATCATATTTGATGGAATCTATGGTATTCATATTGTTATTCAATAACTGAAGCATGATAGTCGGTTAGGCATTTATGTTTGTAAAATCATTTTATCACACCGACAAAGGAAGTGACTCAGTACGACTACCCAAAGTAAAACACTTGACTGCACCCGATGAATGAATTTATGATGAGTCGCAAAAAAAATCGGATAGATAAATGCCTGCTGGACTATTATATGGTGTTTAAAAACCCAATCATAAAATGGCCCTCTCAACAAAGCAAACTTGGTCTTTTAAACAAAGTCATTGTTAAAAATCACCAAAGCGATCCATATTTTAAGTGCCATTATCCCATAAGTGGACAGTGTGTTGGCCCGTTTTGACGACCCGTCCAACGTGGATTGAATCAGCTATATGGAAAAAAACTACATGTTCAATGCCCATCGAAAAATTCGGCTACCTGACGGGGCGAAGTTCAACTATCTTCAAGCGTGACTTCAAAAGAGCTTTTAACAGCATACCTCAAAAATGGCTCACCCAAAAACGATTGGAATTGACCCACTATCAGATTGCCGAACGGAAAGTAAAACCGATTGAAGCCTGCTACGAAACGGGTTTTGAAAACCTTTCCCATTTTTCGTTTGCCTTCAAAAAACAATTCGGATACGCTCCCACAGAAGCAGCCTAAGCCAACTATGTACATCTCAGGTAGAGATTGCGCAGGGCAAAAAACCACCTGATAAATAAATGAGAAATGAGTTGTGGCAATGCCAGCAGCAGCGGCAAGTAAGCAGACACTACCCTAAACTTTCTAACTGTTTAAAGATAGGAATCAGGAACCTGCCATTTTCAGTGAGATAGTATTCTATATGTAAAGGCTTTTCCCTAATGATAACTTTTTGTACTAATCCAGCTTCCTCTAATTCTCTCAATGCAACAGACAGCGTTTGTTTATTTGACCCTTCTATTTGACGAAGCAAATGACTGAAACGCAATGGGCTGTCAACAGCCAGGCGAAAAATTTCCGGCTTCCATTTGCCCGACAGTTGCTTCAATAATACTTGTGCAGGGCACGTTTTATTATCTTCTGTTTTCTTTTCAGTAGTCATAAAAAACTGACTTATTGTCCCAAAACTTATTTAGGCTGACATTTGTGCAAAGATAAAAAGTCTAGGATTGTACGTAAAATAAAAGGGACTTTTCTGCTCATAACAACAGCTATCACTTTTGGCAACATGGGTTGCTAGGTTCAAACAAAAAAGAAAATGGAAAACAATAATCCTTTGTTGTGTAATTCTGAAGAGGGTATTTGTGAAATACTCTTCGGCCAACCCAGCACAACTGACAGTACTACGATTAAATCAATTAAAAAACCCATAAAAGTTATTTATTATACTGACCCCATTTGTTCTTCCTGCTGGGGCATTGAGCCACAGTTGAGAAAACTAAAGGCGGAATACGGCAACAGTATTGAAATAGAATACCGAATGGGTGGCTTATTGCCTGATTGGAGTTATAACAGCGGTGGCATAAGTAAACCTTCGGACGTAGCTCACCATTGGGACGAAGTGAGTGTTAAGTACGATATGCCCATTGACGGTGATGTTTGGTTAGAAGATCCATTGCCTTCTTCCTATCCGCCTTCCATTGCTTTTAAAGCGGCACAACGGCAGGACAATGACAAAGCCATTTTATTTCTTCGTGAAATCAGAGAAATGGTTTTCCTGCAAAAGAAGAATATCACCCAATGGAAGCATCTGGCAGCAGGAGCCCAACATATTGGCTTGGACATTGTGCAATTCCAACAGGATTACGAAGGTAAAGCAAAAGAAGACTTCAACAACGATTTAAAATTGGGAAGAGAGTTAGGCGTACGGGGATTTCCAACCATGTTTTTTATCGATAATACAGGTAAGACAGAAATGGTTTATGGGTCTAAACCTTATTCAGTTTTTGAAAATGTTGTTTTAAGCCTACATCCAACAGTGAAAAAATACGAGTATGGCAAGAGTTACGAAGCTGTATTTTCAAAATATAACACGTTGACCGCAAAAGAATTTTCGGAGCTGACAGGAGTGGCAAGAAGCGAAAGCGAGCAATTTTTAAACGACTTGACGGCAAACGGAACATTGGAAAAATTGACTACCAAAAACGGATCCATTTGGAAAATGAAGAATACCGGCCGCTAATAAGGTGCTGCCCAAATACCCCCGGTCCGAGCCGTATCACTCCAATCCGTGGTCTGTGGATACCCAGACCACTGTACATGGCTTCCGGCCCCCATAAGCCCACTCCAACTATGTAAGTAGGGAACGATTACACAGAGCATAAAATCCTTTCAGCGATGAGTGGCAGGAAATCGCCTGATAAATAAATGGAAAATGAGTTGTGGCAATGCCTCCCGATTTTGTACATTCACGCACTCCTTGCTTCGTAAGTAGAGTATATTGACATGAGCTACCAACATTCGCCCCCCCTTATGATTGAACATTTCCCCTTTTACCTTTCGCTAATTGTCGTCATCGTGTTGCTGATCATGCTGGCAGACAAACTTAAAGTGGCCTATCCGGTGCTGTTGGTAGTGACCGGATTACTGATAAGCTTACTGCCCGGTTTGCCTAAAATACACATCGAACCGGAGTTGATTTTCATCATTTTTCTGCCTCCGCTGTTGTACGATGCCGCCTTTGCTATGTCGTGGAAAGAACTGTGGCGGTGGCGGCGTATTGTCACGAGTTTTGCATTTATTGTCGTTTTCTTTACCGCTCTGTCGGTGGCGTTTGTGGCCGATTGGTTCATTCCCGGGTTTTCGTTGGCGTTGGGCTTTTTGTTGGGCGGTATTGTATCACCCCCGGATGCCATCAGCGCGAGTGCTATTCTGAAATTTGTCAAAGTACCGCGGCGCATGTCATCCATTTTAGAGGGAGAAAGTTTGCTGAACGATGCTTCTTCGCTGATTATTTTTCGTTTTGCCCTGATTGCCGCCACCACCGGGCGCTTTGTGTGGCAGGAAGCGGCCCTTAGTTTTGGGTGGATGGTCATCGGGGGCGCTGCCATCGGGGTATTGGTCGGTTGGCTGTTTATGAAAGCCCATAAATACCTGCCCACCGATGCCAATAT
>JBDHXS010000358.1:0-7103 GCA_039810845.1 Runella sp.
GTATCAAGCGTCAACACCACTAAGTATTCATTGTCAGGGGTTTGTTCAGCGATTTTTAGCTGGTAACTGTTTGGATACAACAAATCTAAACGACGACGTGTATTGACCAATCCAATCCCATTGCTTTCATCCAATGCTTTCCCTTTTCCAGAAAAGAGCGTATTTCTTACTTCTACCCGTAATGTTTGCCCTTGTTGCATCAAACCTATAAAAATTTCGCTGTGTTGGGTAGCACTAACCCCATGTTTAAACGCATTTTCAAGAAAAGGCAATAGCAGCATAGGTGCTATGGCTACGTCATTGATAGGCTCTGGCTTCTCGAACGTCACCTTCACTTTATCGGTAAGGCGTAGTTGCATCAGTTGAATATAATCTTGTAAAAAGGCTATCTCTTGACTCAATCGTACAGTCCCTTCTTTGGTTTCATACAATACATAACGCATCATTCGAGACAACCGATGCAGTGCTTCTCGGGCATTGTCAACGTCAATCATCGTAAGCGCGTAGATGTTGTTGAGTGTATTAAAAAAGAAATGTGGGTTGATTTGGGCTTTCAAAAATGAGAGCTCTGAGCTTACTTTTTCACGCTCCAGTTGCTCCCGAATTTGGGCATCTTTTTGCCACTTCTGTACCACTGTCAAACTTGTACTGGCACCGAGTGATAATAGCGAATAAAGGAAAGTAAACGAATCAAAACGCCGAGGACGATTGGGGTTAAAAGGCCGATCTGGACGGAAAGCCTTGTGCCAAAGCTCAGGTAAATTAAGCCAAGACTCTACCCCCTGAATAGCCCAGTAAATAGCCACTGCTACCCCCGCGATTGAGATGATATATCCAATGGTATGGTTACGAAACAACAAGCGTGGTGCTAAGACGTACGAATTTAGATAAAAGGCACTTATCAAAAGTGAGAGCAACACCCATTGCTTTACCCAAAACTCAGCAGGAGGCTCAATATTCATTCCTTTAGGCTGAAAAAATAGCATCGGAATTATCAATCCCCATCCAAACACATGAAGAAGAAATGGGACATATCGGCGTTGAGGACTGAGAAGCATGAGTGTGTTTTTAATAATATGGGGGCAATCTTACAAAAAAAACAAAAAACACCTTGTCGAGAATCGGCAGTTTACTGAAATTTACCGATAAAGCCCTTTTCTGACTCTTTGAGAATCAGCCCTTTGTTTCCATAATATACCTACTTCAATAAGACCTTCCACAGAGTTTATTTCTTTTGAAGAAATACATACACTCCTTTTTTATTGGCCACCACAATATCAGGCAATTTGTCATTATTCATATCCTCCGCGACCACGTGCAGCCCTACACCCGAGTTGTTGTCAATTTGGTGTGGAGTCCAAGTCGGCGTTGGGCCAGGTTTGAATTCAAACCAGTATAATACCGCAGGCTCAAACTCTCCTGGGTCGTGGCCATTGTGAGCAAAATACCGTTTTCCTGTGACCAAATCCTTTTGTCCATCGCCATTTACATCCACTAAGCTCACTCCGTGGGTTTGCGAGAACACTTTATAAATCTCGTGCTTAGTCCACGTTGCATTGCCCTGCCCATCTTTCCCCTGCTCGTGCCACCACATGCCGTAGTTGTGAGCCGATGCACTGATTACGTCTTTCATTCCGTCCTGATTAACATCCAAGAGATACATTTGAGAGCAATCTTCCCCTAAATTTGCCTTGTGAAATGCCCAATTGGGTTGTTTGCGGTCAACAGGGGCTTCCCACCAACCTTCTTTAATCAGCACATCCAAACGGCCGTCGTCGTTCATATCTACCAAACCCAATCCATGCGTAAATCGGTGTGTACCAGGAATATCTCCTTGGGCAATTACGGTTTTTGTCCATTGGATATCGCCTTTTTTGGTAGGAGATTTTAACCAAATAATCTGCTTGGATTCTGAATCGTTACCCACAATATCAGGACGACCGTCGCCGTCGATGTCTCCAAAGTAGGGCGATTCATTACCCAGTGATTTACTGATTGTGTGTACTTTCCAGTGTCCGGGTTTATTTTGAGGGTTTTCGTGCCACACGACTGGAATGCCTGGATAATCTACTCTTATTAAATCTATCCAACCGTCCTGATTGACGTCCATGCTGAAATTCAGAAACGAATTGCTATAACCACCATTGACGGTAAAGGTATCACCCTTGGCGATTTCGTGGCGTTCCCAGTTGGGTGCCTGAAACCAAAAGGCCCCGGCCATCACGTCTTTTCTACCATCATGGTTGACATCGCCTACGGCAACGCCTTCCGAGAAAAACATCTTCGTAAGCGTTTGTTTGGTAAAGCTTACGTCTCTTCCTTTTTGGGAAAAACAGGTGATTCCTAACAGCAGAAGGGCAAGTAAGAACAGTAGCTTTTTATTATTTTTCATGAGTATGTTAAGGTAAATTCTGTTTATTTCGTTTTGAGCAAAAATCCCAAAAGCGCGTAAAAGTCTTTTTCGGGAATGGTGTTTCTGAATTGATCGGGCATTAAAGTGTATTTTGAGGCTTTGTATTCTTTGATGTCATTTTTGGCTATCGAAAATTCCTGCCCCGACGGATTGGCAAACACCATCGTTTGTCCTTCGGTACGACGGTAGAGTCCCGTCATGGATTGCCCATTGTTCAGGGTAATGTTGTAATTTCGAAACGCTTCCGAAATATTTCGATTGGGGTCCAGTATCTTTTCGGCGAGTGCTTTCTGCCCCCAATTACCGATACCGTCCAATTGCGGCCCAATCAATCCGCCCGTTCCTTTGATTTGGTGACAGCTACTGCAATTTTGAGTAAAAACGGCTCTGCCCACCTCCACTGATGCCTTCGCTGTTTCAAAAGCAGTCAATCGTGCCTGAATCAGCTTTTGTCTTTCTTCAAACTCATTGGTACTGCCAGCCGTCAGTTGGTCCAACTGCGCTTGCTGTTTGGGCTTTATTTTAGCTGCCAATTTTTCTTTTACCGCCACTTCGCGAATTACATCCACGTTAATACTTTCCTCTTTCAAAGCATGTAATAACCGGTCAATTCCTTCTTCCGAATTGGCCAACGTGCCCGAAATCACGACCTGCAAACTGCGGGCACTGCCAATCAACCCTTTTTCCAACAATCCATATACTTCGGGGGAAGGCGTACGGGCCAAAACACCGGCCAGTTTTTCCCGTAATGAGACACTTTCTGAGCGCTCCTGAAATACTTCCCCAATCAAAGCGACATGTTTTTTGGGGGCAATAGTCATCAACGCATTGGCGGCCGCCACGCGTACTTTGTCATCCGTTCCTTTTTTCTGAACCCATTTCTGCAATGGAATCTCCAAAGAGGCGACTTTAAATTCCGCTGCTATTTCAGCAGCCTGTATACGGCGGGCAACCAACGCTACCACTTCTTTTTCTACTATGGGCAACTCTAAATAATGCCGAGCCATGGTTACGCCCCATTCCTGCATGGCAGGGGTCACTGCCAAACCGCTTTGGGCCAATCCCTTCCGCAAGGCACCGTACAACGCAAATTGTCCATCCTGATTCGTCGCAAATTGCTTTTGTACCAAGGCAACCGTCTCATTCAATTGGGTGACATTCACGTAACGCCCAATGTATTCTAGGTTTCTACCAACTTCTTCAGCCGTTAATTCGTGCGTTTTCAGATAATTCAACACAAACAACGCCACCTCTGCCGAAGGAATATCAAGGGACGCTTTCACCAATATCTTTTGTTGCTCTTCGTTCCATTGCGCAGCCGCGACTTGCAGAATGATGCCTTTGGCTGCCAAATTCGTCCGCAAAGCCAACAGCGTCGTATATTTTAAATGCGAGTCTTCGTCGCTCGTTTGCTGATACAAGGCCATCAACGGTTTAATATTCACCAAGGACGGAAAGCGCGTAAGCACTTCGGCAGCAACGCGCTGCACAAAGGCATCTTTACTTTCCAATGCCTCGATGACTGACTTCCGGTGAGCATCATTGAGCTTTTCAAATTCCGAGAAAATCCGAAAACCGTGGACTTGTACCAAAGGATCAGTATGGGTCAGGGCTTTGTTCAAAAGCGGTTCGGGTAACGCCCGCAAGCGATGCAATATCCACAAGCCCTGCACAAAAGTTTGCCCCGTTGTCGTAGCCGACGCCATCATTTTGGTCAAGGGGTCCACTGCTTTTTCTTTCCAAACTTCTGCCAAACGGTCGGCTATTTTCAGGCGTACGTTCAGTTGAGGATGCTGCAACCCCGCTATTAGTTCATCCAACGTCGCTTTTGACCAGTCTTTGACGGGGATATCGCGGTGGGGCTGATTACCTTTGTAGGTAATTTTCCAAATTCGTCCACTCGCCCGGTCACGCCCGGGGTGATTCAGCGGCACTTCGTAGTGGCCGATGATACGGTTGTAAAAATCCGCAATGTACAAGGCTCCGTCGGGCCCGACTTTTACGTCCACGGGTCGAAACCACGGGTCCTCGCTCACCAAAAAATCGGTTTCCTTTTTAGAGACAGGCGTTGAACCTTTAAACGTTATCGTATTTCGGCTCACTTTGCAGGTGACCACGTCGCCATTGTAAAAACTGTTGCGGTATTCGGCAGGAAATTGTTCGCCAATGTAATAGACCAACCCTGAAAGCGCCGTAGAGCCTAATTCATAGCTCATCATTTCGGGCGCAAAGCCAATGCCCGTAGGTTTCTTGCCAAAATGCGGATAATCCGCGCCTTTGATGAGTTGATAAATGGGTTTGGAGTGACAATCGACCGAGTACAGAAAGCCCCGTTCGTCGTAGGCATACCCAAACGGATTGACCCGCCCGTAAGTAGTTTGCTCTACGCGGCTGCCATCTATCCGAAACCGAAAGGTATTGCCCGACACCATCGTAATCGAATCGCCGTCGGTCCCTGCAATCGTGGACGTATTGTTATAACCGTGGCAGGATTGTACCCAACCGTCAAAGCCCCGCATCAGATTGCTCACCATGCCGTGCGTGTCCCTGTACCCAAACTCTCCAAAGAGCACTTTGCTCTTGTCGGCTTTGCCGTCGTTGTTGGAATCCATAAAATGATACACGTTGGGAATGCTGTACGCAATTGCTCCGTCGGATACGGGCATGATGCCAATCGGAATATTCAGCCCTTCCTGAAAATTCGTAAAATGATCGGCTTTGCCATCGCCGTTGGTATCTTCCAAAATCGTGATTTTATCTTTTCCAGCACCTGGAGTGGCAGGCATCGGGTACTCTGTCGAGTGTGTTACCCACAGACGGCCGCGGTCGTCAAACTCCATGTTGATGGGTTTGGCAATCTGTGGCTCGGAAGCAAAAAGCGTAATTTCAAAACCCGGCGGCAGCGTAAACCCCTTTCTTTCCTGATCGGGCGTCCGAAATTCCGTTGTCCGAACGTGGTCGGCAAATTTGTCTTTTGGGGTAGTGTTCTTTCTGGGAACGTTACACCCCTGCGCATACAGCAACAACAAACCTGTGCAAAACAATAGAGACTTACGCTGAAACGAAACGGGATTTTTCATTTTTCCGGGAAGAAGGGCTTTTAGTCAAGGTGTAGAGGATTTGCTACTAAAATAGAAATTCAGCCCTTTTTTACCCAAAATCATTCATTTTTTTCGGGGAATAGTGAAACACTCGGGGTAGTTCTGGGTGTTCTTTGAAAATTTACATGCTATTTCTTACTTTTGAGAATGACCGCTTTAAGTGGCATAAGTACGATACAAAAAGCGCTGAAAATCACGTATATTTAAAAGTTAGTAACTCCTGTAGGGCGATACTGCTAACATCAACTGACTTACATAAAATGGACGAGCAAATCAACATCAATATTGAGTTATTCACCACTGCAATTTCAAACAATAAAGAGTTTAATGACAAAAAAATCATTTCAACTGTATTACTTCCTCGGGAACACTTAGAACCATTTGTAAATGAAAAGAAGATTGAGGATAAGATTTTAGCATGGTTCTTCCATAATGGTTTTGTTGGTGACAGGACAAGAAGGAATTATGAGGGCTATCCTTCCATTATTAGCTCATTTTTTAACTATCCATCATGGATTGATTTTACTCCTGATGATATGGATGGTAATATTTCGGAATCAAGGTCTAAAGAGATAAGACCCTTGATAATGCAGTTTCAAGAATATCAATACGAACTTATAGAAATATTTCGTCAGCAAATTTCAACAAAATGGGATGAACAACTTTCTATCATTAAGGAATCTAAAACCGATCTATATAAAAAATCAGTTTCATTATCACCAACACTAAACCCATTTATTGAACTTTCAGTAAAGGATTTCAAAAATCATTTGGTACTTATTGACATATTGGGTGCAGAAAAAGCCCTGGAGTTATATGAAGCTATAATTGATATTGACCCGACAAATGGTTTTGATCATTATGGACATGAACAAACCGGAGTGCCTGACCTTTTAATTTGGCATCCTGACCCTACAAAGAAATTATGGTTCTTTGTAGAAGTGAAAAGCAGTAATGATAGTTTACATCAATCTCAACTCTTTTGGATTAATAACAATTGGAAAATAATTGACAGGAAGTTTATTATAATAAAAATTGCGTGATAATATTCGCTGTTGGTGGTGTTTTCGTTTTCACCTCCAACCCTTTCACTGCGATATTACGAAGCATTTAACACGTAGGTAATATTATCACCATTTTTACGCCGCCCGTAGTATTCTCACCGCCAACCTCGAATTAACCACCCAATACCATGAAAAAACCAAAATTATTTACACAATGGAAGAAGTTTTTGAAGGATATAATTCAGGGTCGAATCAAGATTGATATTGTAGCAGTAAGCTAAAAAAGAGCGAACTATTTCTGTATTAATCAGCCGGTTTATTCATCACCGCTTTCAAAAAATCTTCCCGAAAGTTGCTTCCTAGTGGCACTTCTCCTTTTTGGAGCAGTAGTATTCTGTAGGACTCTATGATGCTAATTTTTTGGATATTGGCTGCAAATGAACGGTGGGTTCTTACAAATTGCGAGGCAGGCAAAAGCTCCAAAACAGAGCTGAATGTTTGCGTGATTTTGAAAGTGCTGTGTTCCGTTACAAATTTCACCTGATTGCCTTGGGCTTCCACATAATACAATTCATCGAAAAGCAA
>JBDHXS010000359.1:0-7085 GCA_039810845.1 Runella sp.
GAGAGTTTGGGGCAAATTGACATCAACATTATCGACCGAATTGAGATTGTCGAAGGCCCCATGTCTGTTTCGTACGGATCTGATGCGCTGGCAGGGGTCATCAATATTATCACCAAAAAAGGAGATGAAAAAGCCAATCTGACCCTAACCGCCCGTGTGCAAGAAGAAACAACGGGACGCGAATACCAACCCTTTGTGGGTGAGGGTACGCACAATGAATTTTTGGGCGTGGCTTGGCAAAAGAAAGGCTGGCAGGTATCTGGTAATTTTTCGCGCAACTTCTTTGGCGGATGGCAAGGCGCAAACACAGGCCGTAAAAAAGAATGGCTACCTAAAGAGCAGTATCTTTCAACGGCGGGTATCGCCTACAGAACTCAAAAAGTAAGCGTTTGGTATCGATTCAATGGCACGTCCGAAACCCTCAAAAGCCTGGGTGACACTTACATCAATACCCAAACCAAAAACCTGTCGGCCTCTGACCAGTTTTATATCACTCACCGTTGGTTTCATCAGGCGCAAGGTGAGTATCAAGTCAGTGACAAAACAGGTCTTACCGCTGCGGTATCGTTTACGAATTACAGTCGCCAAACCGAAACTACTGACTATGACCTTGTTCGTGAGCGACGTACCCTCAACCTGAATGGATCACAGGATAAGTCAACGTTCAAAACTACCTTTGCCCGACTCACTGCTCAGCATCGGTTTTCGAGCCACGTTTCGCTCCAACATGGGTTTGAAATGAACCTCAATTCCAGCGCGGGAGAGCGCATTCAGGGCACGCCACACATCAACGAGTTTGCTTATTTTGCTTCGTCTGAGTTTAAAATTGGCAAAAGAATCAACGTTCGTCCAGGACTTCGGTTTCTCAAAAACTCCGTATATGATGCCCCGCCCGTCATTCCGTCCATCAATACCAAGTTTATTTTAGCCGATGGCCTTGACCTGCGGCTGGCGTATGCCCGTGGTTTTCGTTCGCCCGCCTTGCGTGAATTGTATTTTACATTTTTTGATGCGAGTCATTCCATCAGAGGCAACACCAACTTAAAAGCGGAAGACTCTGATAGTTTCAACGCTTTTTTGTCTTACCAAATTCTTGAAAAACCCACCCTACGACTCAACAGCGCATTGGGTGGTTTTTACAATCACTTCAACAACCTCATTTCGATTGGTACTGACCCAACCAGCCCGTCAATTTCGACTTATCTGAACATTGATACCTTCAAAACCACAGGGTTCACGCTCAACAACACCCTTTTCTGGAAAAACCTGCAAGGTAGCCTTGGCTTCTCACACATTGGCCGTTACAACAGCGTTTCAGAATCGATTTCGTCCCCAGCTTTTGTTTGGTCAAACGAAGTCAACACCAATCTCCGCTATACGATTCCCCAAATAGGAACCAGTTTAAGTCTTTATTACAAATACACAGGCAAACTACCCACCTACCAGGCAGTTAGTACCGAAAATGGCGTAGTAGCCAACCTTGCCGAAACGGCCGCTTTTCACATGGCCGATGTTACAATAAACAAAGTCTTTTTTAAAAACTATACGCTTGTGGGAGGGATAAAAAATCTCTTCAACGTCACTCGCTTGGCCAACTCGGCCGTCAATACAGGTGCAGGGCATAGCTCAGGGGGTGCGGTTCCGATGGCGTATGGTAGGTCATTTTTTGTGGGCCTAACCGCCCAATTGTCTAAATGAGTTCGGGTCTGACGATACGAGTGCGGGTCAGACGATAGTCAGACCCACTTTACATTACACTCTCACAATAGTCCACCAATCTGGAGTCTGACTATCGTGTGACTCCAACTAAAAACAATAAATCAACTTTTATCAAAATGAAAAAAATACTCTGCACCCTATTCGTTACCACCAGCATTTGGGCTTTTACTGCCTGCGAACAAAAGGTAGAATTACCCGATAACCTCGCCTCGTTTACCACCACCGCCCAAGGACTCGAAGGAGACGAAGCAAGTATTCAAATTGCACTTAGCCGCGCTGCCGACGCGGCAGTGCCCGTAAGTATTCAGCTAACGCCTACGTTGTTGGCGTACGACAAAGAGTTTACGACTGAACCTGCGGCAAGCAATAATGTCATTTCGGCAACCATCCCAGCGGGACAGTCAGGGGTTACGATCAAAGTAAAAAAGAAAGCTAATGTGTTTTTGAACGGTGACGAAAGCTTAGCGCTCAAAATCACATCGGTAGGAACACCCGTTTTGATGGGCTTAAACACCGAACTGAAACTGAGCTTTGCCGCCATTACCTCTACTGGTAGCCAACTAACGGCTGAGGGAAAAACGGCCGAATCGAATTATGCCAACAATGTTTACATCGACCTCAGTGCCAACGCTACGACACTTTCAGCCCGTAAAAGTTGGAATTTAGGGTTTTATCAAGGTGGGCAGTTTCGCGTTATTCTCAATCACAGCTATCAAACATCCGCTGCTGCCACGGCTAAAACGGACATTACGGCCGTCACCTTAGCTGACACTGCCTCCGTTCCTGACTTAAACTTCGCGCCAGGTGCCGAAGGTTCGTTGGCTTTGTGTGACTATTGGGACGGTGATTTAACCAAAACATCCTTTGCTGAAGTATCGGCTACTGAATCCCAAAACAAAGTGTATTTGGTTAGTTTTGAAGGAAGTAAAGCCAAAAATCAGTGGTACAAAGTAAAAGTAAACCGCAACGGAGAAGGCTATAAAGTACAGTTCGCGCGCATTGGCGAAACGACGATTCAGACAATTGACGTACCTAAAAACGCCGATTATAACTTCTCTTTCTTATCGCTCGAAACGGCCAAATTGGTAAGCGCCGAACCTCGCAAAGCCAGTTGGGACATTCAGTGGGGCTACAGCACCTCCAACGCAGGAACTGTTCCTGCTACGCCGTATTGGTTTCAAGACTTCATTTCGCTCAACTACGCCGCAGGTGCCGAAGCTACTGAAGTGCTTACCTCCGCAACCAACTACGAAGCATTTGGCGAAAGTAATCTTACAGGTTTAACATTTCTCAAAACCCGCGACGCCATCGGTAGCAAGTGGCGTTCGACTGCCCCTGGCACTACGGCGGGTATTCGTAAAGACCGTTTTTACGTCGTCAAAGACCCCGCAGGTAACTATTACAAATTACGCTTCATCAGCATGGGCTTGGCCAGCGACGGCGGCGAACGTGGCAAACCTGTCTTTGAATATGCTCTTATCAAGAAAAAATAAGCGTTCGGGTCAGACGATAGTCAGACCCGATACCTAACCCTCTAACTGGCTATTTCTTGGTCAGACGATAGTCAGACCAGACACCCTCTTGCTCCACCTAACCAGTCTGACTTCTGTGAAAAATTTCAATTAATAACCACATAAAATGAAAATTTCTCTTCCCCACAACTCACACCTCCCCTCAAGATTAGTTCTTGTTTTTTTATTGATAAACACCTTTGCTTGGTCACAAAACGCCACCCTCAAAGGCCGCGTCACTACCACCGACGGCAAGGCAGCCGAGTTTGTAAACGTCATTTTGAAAGGGACAAACAAAGGGGTTGTCGCTGATGCTGAAGGTAAGTATGAGTTGACCAACATCAAACCAGGCAATTACACTTTGCAAGCAAGTTTTGTTGGTTTAACGCCCCTTACCAAAAAAATCACCCTTGCCGCAGGACAAGTACTGGAAGAAAACTTGGAACTCACCGCCAATAGCCAACAACTTCAAGAAGTGTTGGTTACGGCCAATCCAAGCAAATACGTATCTGATTATCCATCCATCTCATTGCGTCTCAAAACGCCTTTGTTGGAACTTCCCCAAAATATTCAGGTGGTAACGGCGCAAACGTTGAAAGACCAACAAATTTTTGACATGTCGGAGGGCGTAACGCGTAATGTCAGCGGAGCTGCCCGCTCTGAACACTGGGAAACGTATGCACGTATTTCGATGCGCGGCTCACGCATTGCCGCTTTCAGAAACGGAATGAACGTCACCGAAGTTTGGGGGCCGCTAACCGAAGACATGAGCATGGTAGAGCGTATTGAGATTGTCAAAGGTCCTGCTGGGTTTATGTTGGCTAGCGGCGAACCCAGCGGTTTTTACAATGTAGTTACCAAAAAGCCCACAGGTATGACCAAAGCAGAAGCTACGATGACGGTCGGAAGTTTTGGAACGTACCGTAGCTCAATGGATTTTGATGGAAAATTGAGTAAAGATGGCAAGGTTCTTTATCGTCTCAATTTGATGGGACAAATGAAAGGTACGCACCGCAATTATGAGTTCAACAACCGTGTGTCAATCGCTCCCGTCATTAAGTTTCAAATCAACCCTACCACCTCCCTGACGGCTGAATATACCCTTCAAGGTGTCGGCATGTCACCTATTGGCTCGGCATACGCCTTTTCACCCAAAGGAATTAGCGACTTACCGCACGATTTTACGATGCTAGAACCCAACATGCGAACGACTAACATCAAAGACCAGTCAATTTTTATTACCCTTTCCCACAGCATTAATGCCAACTGGAAATTTACGGGTCAGGTAGCGTATTTACACTTCGACCAAGTGGGCGAAAGCCTCTGGGCATCAGGATTCAGCGGCGACACGCTAAAAAGAACGTCAAGCATTTGGGATATTTTGGGGCAAACCAAAGTAGGACAGTTTTTTGTCAACGGTGATGTACAAACGGGCGGAATCAAGCACCGTATTTTGACAGGAATTGACATGGGCAACAAAGATTTTTACCACGATTGGAGTCAGGGAGGAATTGTGGGAGACTTGAACGTTTACAAACCTGTTTATGGACAAATTCCCGCTAAAAATTACGCCGTTTATGACCGTAGTCTGAGCATCCGTGAGCGTGGCGTTCACTATAATAACGTCTATACTGCTCTGTACGCCCAAGATGAAATTCGTTTGGCCAACGACAAACTTCGCGTGACGTTAGCAGGCCGCTATACCTCCACCAACGACCTTGACCCTTACTCGGGCACGGTAAAATCGGGCAAGTTTACGCCGCGTTTTGGGCTTAGTTATTCTATCAACAAAAGTACAAGCGTATATGCGGTCTATGATGAATCGTTTATTCCGCAAGCGGGAGGTACGTTTGAAGGGAAAAAATTTGACCCTATCGTTGGCAACAACAAAGAAGTGGGAATCAAAAAAGAATGGCTTGATGGCCGCTGGAATGCCTCAGCGAGTGTGTATAGAATCACCAAAAATAACGTGCTAACGGCCGACCCGAACCACCAGTTTTTCTCAATTCAGTTGGGACAAACCCAAACACAAGGAATAGAACTCGACCTGCGCGGGCAAATTGTATCGGGCTTGGACATTACGATGAACTATGCCCTTACCGACGCCAAAATCACCAAAGATACCGACAACAAACAAGTCAATAAGCAAGTACCAGGCACCGACAAGCACATCGCCAACGCTTGGCTGAGCTACCGCGTACAATCTGGGAAAGCGTCAGGATTAGGACTTTCATTAGGGGTTCAGAATACCAGCGGAAGAACCAACTGGTACGGAATTTACAACCCCGACGTTGACCCATCTATGCCCAACTACACGCGCTTTGACGGAGCTATTTCGTACCAGTTGAACAAGTTTGGGATTGCCTTAAACGTAAACAACATTTTCAATAAATACCTCATTACAGGAGGTGCCTATTACCCTTGGAATTCAAGCTATTATTCACAAGTGGAAGCCCTAAGAAATACCCGCTTGAGCATTAACTATAAGTTTTAGGTTTTTTAGTGTTCCACTTCCTGTGAAAAAGAAGTGGAACACAATTAGGTATGATGTAAATTTTCAAAAAATGAACTTCAAAAAAATCATTGGCTCCATTCACCTCTGGCTCGGGCTATTGTCGGGGCTTGTTGTATTTGTGGTAAGCCTTACGGGCTGCTTGTACGCCTTTCAGCAAGAAATTCAGGATGCACTCCAAGACTTTCGTTTTTCAAAAGTGGAAAACAAAGCCATACTTCCCCCCTCGGCCTTTGAGGCAGTTGCCCGTAAAACCTTACCCAAAGCCCATTTGCACGCCATCAATTACCCCGCCAAAGGGCGCAGTGTTGAGGCTATTTTTTTTGATTTTGCCCCCAATGAACACTATTACATAGTTTATCACAACCCTTATACTGCCGAGGTACTACACGTCCAAAACATGGAAGAGACTTTTTTCCACTGGGTATTAGATGGCCACTACTACCTTTGGCTTCCTCCCGAAATTGGACAACCTATTACCTCTTACGCCACCCTTATTTTTGTATTTTTGCTCATTACGGGTATCGTCCTTTGGTGGCCTAAAAACAAAGCGGCGGCGAAACAACGCTTCTGGTTTCGCTGGAAATATGCGACGCAATGGAAACGGAAAAACTATGATTTGCACAATATTTTGGGGTTTTATAGCTCATTTTTGTTACTGATTATCGCAGTTACGGGGATATTTTTTGGCATTCAATGGTTTACTTATCTCATTTATGATGCCACGGGAGGTGAAAAAAACTTGTTGTTTACCGAACCAGTCTCGCAAAAACCTACTCAAACCAACTTTAAAAAACCCGTCACTGATTTGATTTGGGAAAAAATGAAAGCCGAGTACCCCGATGCCGTTTCGCTCGAAGTACACGCCATCGAATCAGATTCATCGGCCATTGGTGCCAATGTAAATAAGCAAGAAGGCGTTTTTTGGAGTATCGACTACCGCTATTTTGACCAATATACTTTAAAAGAAATCTCAGTTGACCACGTATATGGTCGATTAAAAGACGCCAATGTCGCCGATAAATTAATCCGAATGACCTACGATATTCATACGGGAGGCATTTTGGGGTTTGCGGGAAAAGTACTGGCTTTTTTACTTTCTGTCGTAGCCACGAGTTTGCCAATTACGGGTTTTATGATTTGGTGGGGGCGAAGAAAAAAGAAAGAAAGAACGATTACAAAATCAGCGAAAGTAGAAGTTATTTAATCAATCGTGTGGCTGGTTGCTCACAACCAGCCCATTCTCCTATAACAACTTTTCACGGTCTGACTATCGTCAGACCTAATATAACAACCATGAATCATCAAACACAAACACTCTCAGAACGCCCCAACGGCTACGT
>JBDHXS010000360.1:0-7079 GCA_039810845.1 Runella sp.
GTATCGTAAAAGAGACCTATCGAAATCATTTAAATCATATTACTCAAGTTTGGTTAATTGTTTGTGGATTGGTAAACCTAAATATTTAAATAGTTATATTTATTTAAGAAAGAGGTCTACTCTGACTTTCAACGAGTTGGCGTACGTGAAAATGGCTTTTTCTGAGTTACTTAAAAACTATTTAGTAAGTCAATTCTTCGATTATTCTATCAAATTCATCCTTACGATACCTATTTGGTACTTTTATTTTCGGCTGATTCCGCATTGGTCGCTCGCCACAAAGGTCTTTTTACATTTCGTTACGCTCGTTATTTTCGTAATTACATGGCAAAAATTATTCTATGCCACGATGGAGTTTTTAGGACGTGGACATTTACGTGGTTCGAGCCAAATCTGGGATATTTACATACCCGCATTGATTTATATCATTCAGTTTGGTTTTTTTCATGCGTATGCCTACCACGTAAAATTTCAGCAGCAAAAAGAAATTGAGAATAGTCTTCGCCAAGCTACGCTCGAAAGCGAACTTTCGGCCATCAAAGCCCAATTAAATCCACATTTTTTGTATAATGTTTTTAATACTATCAGTGCGAGTGTTCCGCCCGAAATGGAAGCTACCCGTGAAATGATTGCCGAATTGGCCGATATGTTTCGGTATCAGTTGAAGGCGTCGAGGGTAGATTACGTAAAAATTGAAGACGAATTAGAATTTATCGAAAAATATTTAGCATTGGAGAAGAATAGATTTGGAAGTCGGCTGAATACCTCAATTGAAGCCGATGACGAATTATTGAATCTGAAAATTCCGCCGATGATACTACAACCCATTGTCGAAAATGCCATCAAACACGGAATTTCACCAAAAATTGAGGGCGGAGAGGTGAAAGTTAAAATCGAAAAAAATGATAATCATTTAATGTTTGAAGTAACCGATACAGGAGTCGGACTCAACAGCCAAGAGGAGGTAATCGGAAAAGGAATTGGACTCACCAACACCAAACTAAGACTCGAAAAGATGTATGGTGAGCCACTTCATCTCAGCCCCAACCAACCGAATGGATTAAAAGTTTGGTTCAAAATTCCAATTTTATCATGATGCAGAAAGTAATTATCATCGACGACGAAGCCGCAGGACGTACGTTAATCAAGCAATATTTGGCAGATTTTACCTCTCTTATCGTAGTCGGCGAGGCTAACAATGGCGTAGATGCCATCAAAGTTATCAATGAATTTAAGCCCGATATTGTGTTTATGGATATTCAGATGCCAGGCCTCACGGGTTTCGATGTTCTCAAACACCTCGAAGAGATTCCACAGATTATTTTCTCAACGGCCTACGACCAATACGCACTGCAAGCTTTTGAGGTGCATGCCATAGATTATTTATTGAAACCCTACACACGGGAGCGATTCAAGGCGGCCATTCAGAAACTACGCACGAATGAAACACAAAATTTATCTCCGATTCAGCCTTTGGTTGAGAGTATTATCAATCCTTTGCAATTCCCCGAAAAAATACTGATTCAGCAAAACCAAAAGCTCATAACGGTCAATGTAAAAGAGATTATTTGGATTGAAGCCGAAGGAGATTATTCAAAAATCATTACCAATCGAGGTAGTTTTTTGAGCAATTACGGAATCAGTAACCTCGAAAATAAACTAAACCCACAAAATTTTATCAGGGTGCATCGGTCTTCCATCATCAACCTCGAATTTGTAAAAGAAATCCAGAAGCAAATCAGTAGCTACGATGTCATTATGCAGAATGGCGATGTAGTGCGAGTCAGCCGCGGATATATGGATAATATTAAGAAGCTGACGTATTGAGGAATTGATTGACAAATGCTTACAAAAAACACAGATCAACTTGATTATTTAGAATCAACAACAATAAAAGCAAGTGAAACCACTTGCTTTTATGTTTTAACATCAGAATAGATTAAAAAGTAGAAATAGGATAGGGTTTAGAAATTTAGTTTTTATCCAATACGATGATGCTTTCTGCTTCGTAAGTGCCGCCTTCAGTTTTTAGATTAAACACTTGTGATACAGTGCGGGCGTTGATTTCAATCTTTGCGATTTCGGCAGTCAGATAACGGCCTGACACAGCGTCTCGTACAAAGAGCCAATCCCCTTTTTTGAGTTGTCCTACTGTTCTTTTACCCATCAATGTCAGAACAGGGTGATTTTGAGTAGCTTCAAGTGCAATCAATCCATCTTTTAGGTGAGTACTTACCCATGCTTGACCATTTGGGCGAACCAAAATTCGGTTGAGATGAAAAGTGCCTTCGTGAAAATCTACCTGTACTACTTTTCCAGGAACAATTCCAGTGACTGAATCTCCAATTTTAACTTCAGCAATCGGTTTTTCATTTCCATCTGCTAAATTGATGAATGTTTCGGTAGGAAAACACAGATCATTGGTCTCTTCTAAAGTGCTGTCTTTTGTAATTTCAGTTACTCCTTTCGAAAACATAAAGGCAATGCAAACAGCAAGCCCATCAGCAGCTTTGTTGCTGGTTTTAAGGTCATTGAGATATTGTGTCCATACATCATTGGACGCAATCTTATTAGGAATGACCAAATTGATTTGTTTGCCTTGCATGGTAAATATGGCCAACGAGCCGATATTTTTGGAGCTTATGCCATCCATGATGTGGTACAAATAAATCTTGCGCTCAATGCCATCGTTCAAATTGAAAGAAAACAAGCTTTCTTCGGGGCGGTCAAAAATGAACCCCTGTTCGCGGATATATGTTTTCTTTTCAACGTTTTTCAAAACCACGGTTTTTACTTTGGTATATTCAGCCAAAGTAATCCCCCGCTGATTGTCCTGCGCAAATGCGCAGGAACAAAGGGCGAAAAAAATAGTAAATAAAAACTTCATGAAGAACGTGTTAACTGATTGATTTGGCAAATGCTTCTTTGAACGCTTTCATTTCGTCCATAGTCCCAATGCTGACACGGCACCAGTCTTGTTGGTCAAAAGACCAGCTTCGTACACTGACGCCCTCTGCCATCATTTTTTGCAGAAGCATTTGCCCTTTCATTTTAATCGGAAATAAAACGAAGTTTGCTGATGAAGGTAAATATGTATAGTTCATCGCTTTGAGCGTGTCATAAAGGAATTTCTTCGACTCAAGCGTGTTTTTCAATACCATTTCTTGGAAAGCTTTATCTTTAAAACTGGCAATGGCTGCCGCAGCGGAGGTGGTTGAGACGGTAAAGCCTCCTGAGCAGTATTTACGCAGGTCTTTCAACAAAGCAGGTTGACCCAATGCGTAACCAATTCTAAGACCTGCAAATCCGTGAAGTTTTGATAAGGTTCTCAGAATCAGTATATTTTGTCCTTTGCGCACACATTCTACCATACTGTCGGTAGTAGGAGCAGGGGCGTAATCTATGTATGCTTCATCTACCAGCACTGTTGATTTTAGAGAAACTGTTTCACAAAATGACTTTAATTTTTCGGAAGGAAGCATTACGCCCGTAGGATTGTTGGGGTTACAGACATAAATCATGGCAGTCTCGCTGTTTACGCGAGTGGCCATGGCATCAAGGTCGTATTGATAGTCCTTGGTCAAAGGCACTTTATCCATTTTCATGGTAGCACCCTCTTCGCGGGCATCGCGGCCTGATATATAACAAGTTTCAGCAATCATTACCTTTCCTTTGGTGGCAGCCATCATCAAACTTGCCATCAATAACTCAGAAGAACCCGCCCCCAACAATACTTGGTCAGGTGATACGCCATTCATTTCGGCAATGGCTTTGCGAAGCTCCATCGTAATGGAACCTGCGTATAAAAATGCCTTGGGGGCAGCTTCTGAAATAGCTTTAATCGCTGCGGGAGAAGGCCCCCATGGGTTTTCGTTGGACGATAGCCGTGCTTTGATTTGAGGAGCTGCCGCCAGCAAAGCTTCCTGTGCCAGTTCCATTTCGCGCTCAGCATACACATCCAAAATTCCAAGGGGAGCTGGACGTGAGGCAATAGCAGGGCTTGAGTGACCCAAAGCAATCCCAGTAGAAGCAAGCAAACCTGACCTCAACCAATCACGACGATTTAGGATAGATGACATAGTAAATGTGAGAATAATGGTTTTTAGTTTGTTTCCCAAAAGGAAATACTCGGCTCTCGCTTGGCGGCGAACTATACCATCAGGGTAGTTTGTACTGTTTAAACTCTCGAAATGGTTAACGAGTGCAAAATTAGAAAAAGATAATTTATAATCAAATTTTATGTAAAAATTTACAAACTAAAAAATTTAAAAAAACAATATTTTGTACATTTTTGGCATAAAAATAAACTATAAAAAAGCAATTTTGCAATATACTCTGTAAAATTACTCAAAATTGAAACGTATATATATGTTTAATTTTTCTAATAAAATATGGCTTATGAGTATGTAAATAGAATAAAATTTTGTTAAATAAAAGAAATAGTTGTATTTTTTGTATAAAAATATAAAAATTTTAAAAATATTGACTTGTAAACTTGATTTTTAATTTTTATCAGCATACTTTCGAGTCATAATTATAAAAAAATACAATTTCCTACATATTAATAGACTTCTTTAGCCGCACTTGTAGTTGTCTGTTAATGGTGAGAATAGAGCTGAACCAATAGAAAAAGTCTCTTTCTCAAAACCCTCTCCAAACTGACCTTTTAAGGCAGCTTGGAGTCCATAACTATAAACAATAAAATCGCTATTCTGAAAAAATGAAAGCAGAGAACTAATCTTGCCTGTGCACAAGGCAAGTTTTTAATTCTCTGAGAAGAAAAAGGAGGAAGTCTTCCTCTTGCTTGGCCACGCTTGCCCGACTGTTACGGTTGTTGGCGCATATGCGGCCTGTGTTCAATGATTTACACAGTCGGTGCATAGCGTGAAATATCTCTAACCTAATCATCTAATAATTAAGAACCAAAACGGTACCAGATGAAAAGAACTCTACTACTTTCAGCATTGTTGATGACAGCTTGGGCAGGATTTGCTCAGAGGTTCGTCACCGGTACAATCACCTCCAAAGATGAAGGCGTACTGCCTGGAGTCAATGTACTCCTCAAAGGTTCCAGAACAGGTGTAGCAACAGACGGAACTGGTGGTTTTAAAATAAGTGTTCCCGACGACAACGCCGTATTGGTGTTCAGTTTTATCGGTTATAGTGTGCAGGAAATTCCCGTGGGAAGTCGTTCTACTATTAATGTTGAGCTTTTGCCCGATGTGAAAGCCCTCCAAGAAGTGGTCGTAACTGCTTTTGGTAT
Organism: Runella sp.; assembly: GCA_039810845.1. Lineage (GTDB taxonomy): Bacteria > Bacteroidota > Bacteroidia > Cytophagales > Spirosomataceae > Runella. Next base: position 5,264 of record JBDHXS010000360.1, read on the forward strand.
TGAAAAAGAAAAAAAAGCGCTTGGTTATACCGTACAAGAAGTAAAAGGCACTCAACTTGTAGAAGCACGCTCCAACAACGTCGTGAATAACCTTGCTGGACGAGTGGCTGGTGTACGTGTTCAGAGCAATGGCGGACCCGGCAGCGGCTCAACGGTACAGATTCGGGGGGCTTCTTCGGTATCAGGAAATAACCAACCTCTCGTTGTTATTGACGGTGTTCCCATCGACCAAAGTACTTCTAACTCCATGACGAGCGGTGAAAAGCAATTTGGAGGTGGTTTGTCGGAGGTCAGTCCAGATAACATCAAAGACATCAGTGTATTGAAAGGCCCCAATGCTGCCGCCTTGTATGGTTCGCGGGCTGCCAACGGAGTTATTTTGATTACCACTAAAAATGGGGCTGGCACCAAAGGCATCGGCGTGGAAGTAAACTCTAACATTACGTTTGAGCGCCCATTGGTAAAGCCTGATTTTCAAGACATGTATGGTGGTGGTAACGGTTACCGTACTTGGTATTCTGACGGTTGGTCGGGGGCTATTACAGGTGATGCCATTACACAATATCGTGCAGCTTATGGCCCTACTGCCCCTCTGTTTGGAACTGACGGAACGGATGAAAGTTGGGGTGCACCCTTAGACGGGCGTTTGGTTCGTCATTGGTGGTCAGGTACACAGGTAGCCCCACTTACTCCACAACCCAACAACTGGGAAGAATACTGGGAAACAGGCCAAACACGTACCAATAACGTTGCGATTTCGGGTGGGAACGATAAAGGGAATTTTCGACTTTCGATCGGGCGCATGGGACAAGATGGTCTGATGAAAAACAATGATTTCTACCGTAACAACTTTAAGTTAAATACTGGCTATAACTTTACATCAAAACTTAATGTAACTCTTTCGGCTGAGTACATCAAATCTGGTTCTAAGAACCGAGGTTATCAGGAAGGTCAGCAGTTTATTTGGTCGCATCGTCATATTTCATGGGAGCAACATAAAAACTACGCAGATTATACAGCTACCCACATTCAGCGTGCCCTGCCTGGCCGTTTGCCGGACAGCGATCCACCAAACTGGCAGCACACCTTCTTTACAAATCCTTTTTTTATAAACGATAATTTGCCATTGAGTAATGTAAAAGATCGTTTGTTAGGGAATATTGCGTTGAATTATAAAATTACCCCTTATTTGAGCCTAATGGCGCGTTCGGGAACAGACTTCTGGTCAGACACGCGTATCAACATCATCAACTTTGAGCGCGTTCGTAACGGAAACCGCACGCCAGGTCAGTATTCTGAAGAAGTATTACGGGCGCAGGAAACCAACTCCGACGCTATCCTGACTTTCAATAAAACATTGGCCAAAGACATTTCAATTACGTCTCAATTTGGAGGTATTCTTCGTCAAAATTACTACAAACGTAACTTTACTCGTGTAGGCGAATTGGTGGTAGATGGTCTTTATAACCTTTCTAACTCCGTACCAAGTCTCAATACAGTAGAAAGCCGTATTGAGAAAACAGAAATGCAGTCTCTTTTCGGAACATTTCAAGTCGGCTGGCGCAATGCTTTGTTTTTGGATTTAACTGCTCGTAACGACTGGTCAAGTACACTGCCTGCCGATGCTCGTTCTTACTTTTATCCATCAGCTTCGGTCAGTGCTGTTTTTACTGACTTGCTTGATATTCAGAGTTCTATCTTGACTTTTGGTAAAGTACGTGCCAGTTGGGCACAAGTGGGGAATGATGCTCGGCCTTATCAATTGAATCAAGTATATCGCTCAGGGGGGGCATGGAATGGCTCTACTCCTCAGTAT
>JBDHXS010000361.1:0-7043 GCA_039810845.1 Runella sp.
CAAAAATGGACTGCCCATCCGAAGAACAAATGATACGGATGAAACTTGCCGACTTGACAAACATCAACTCGTTAGAATTTGACATTGCAAACAGACAACTGACCGTTTTTCACACAGACAATCACGACCAAATTTTTCAGCGACTTGATAACTTAAAATTTGACACTTCACTTATTGACAGCGTTTCGGCAGACAATTACACAGCAACGACAGACAACACTAACCGAGAAAGAAAATTGCTTTGGCAAGTTTTAGCTATCAACTTTTTCTTTTTTGCTCTTGAAGTGACAACAGGTTTTATTTCAAACTCAATGGGACTTGTGGCGGACAGCTTGGATATGCTTGCCGACAGCATTGTTTACGGACTTGCACTTTTTGCAGTTGGTGGGACAATGACACGAAAAAAGAACATCGCAAAATCAGCAGGTTATTTTCAGTTGACACTTGCCGTTTTCGGTTTCATTGAAGTAATCAGACGATTTGTAGGCAGTGAAACAATTCCTGCATTTCAGACAATGATAATTATTTCAATTCTTGCACTTATCGGCAACGGACTTTGTTTGTATTTACTGCAAAAAAGTAAAAGCAAAGACGCACATATGCAAGCAAGTATGATTTTTACATCCAATGACGTAATTGTAAATCTTGGAGTAATTATAGCAGGCGGACTTGTTTACTTGACAAACTCAAAATATCCTGACCTTATCGTTGGGACAATTGTATTTTTCATTGTTGGACAAGGAGCATTTAAAATTTTAAAACTATCAAAATGACGGACGAACAAAGAACCACTACTGCTAACAGCGGTTTGGCAAAAGGCGGGGTTTCGTGCTTCGTAGAAACATTTGTGCAAGGTTCAACATTTGTGCTTCGAATGAACATTTGTGCTAAAAATCCCGCCCTTCGCCAAGCCGCAGGACGTTGGCAATAATTTTAGAAAGACTATAGGGAGTTATACTTGTTCAACGGTCGTTCCTATTAGGTAACCTGCATTTCCTCTTCCATTTTGATTTAGAACAAGTTTCCCTCTACAAGTATGTCCGCAAATGACTCAAATCCTGTCCGTTTGCGGACAATTATTTTAGACAAACTAAATATAAAACATTGATTTAAAGATACTTACTTCTGTGGTACGCGATTTGAAAGAATTCGACTTAAATTATTTCCTTTCCTAAGCTATGATACAAAATTACCTCAAAATCGCCCTCCGAAACCTTGCTAGAAATAAGGTATATAGCTTCATCAACATTGCTGGTTTGGCGATGGGCATTGCTGCTTTTTTGCTAATACTTCAGTACATTAGTCATGAAAGGAGTTTTAACCAGTTTCATACCAATTTGCCGACGATGTATCGGCTATTGAATGAGGATGTCAAAGGTGTAATGTGGGGAGAAGTAGAGCCAGGCTGGGCAGCAAGAGCCAAACAACGTTTTCCTGAAATCAAAGACTATTGCCGTTTTGCCGACGGTATGGCACAGGGAATCGTCAAAAGAGAAGGCCCAAAAACAAAATCGTTCCGCGAAACCAATATCAGTTACGGCGAAGGAAATTTTTTCTCTTTTTTCAGTTTCCCGCTGACAGCCGGCAAAGCCGCCGCATTGGCGAAACCTAATGTCGTATTTATTTCGACCACTACGGCTGAAAAATACTTTGGCACTGAAAACCCGCTCGGAAAAGTATTGGTACTTTCCAACCAATTTGAAACCACGCCTTTTACAGTCGAAGGTATTTATAAAGATATGCCCGACAATTCCGACATTCGATACGATATGGTGTTTTCACTGGAAACCCTAAGAAACCCAGCCAATTTACACGGAAATGATTGGGTTGATTTGGACAATATTGGTGATCAGTACATCAATATGTTTTTTCAGTTAAACGAAAATGTCTCTGCCGCTTCTTTTGAGAAAAAATTGACTGCTTTACGCAATGAACTCAGTAAAGAAAACGATGGTGTTAAGTTTCGTTTAATTCCCTTTGAAAACGTTCATTTGGCTGCTTCACTCAGCGACACCTACCTTACCTTAGGCAACCTCAAGTATGTCTATATGCTGGGGGCTATTGCTTTTTTGATTTTAATCATCGGTTGGTTCAATTACATCAACCTTTCGACTGCTAATTCGCTCAAACGGGCCAATGAAGTGGGTGTCCGGAAAGTAATCGGCGCTACACAGGGGCATTTGATTCGGCAATTTTTGGGAGAGTCACTACTGGTCAACGTGTTGGGATTTACATTGGCACTTGTATTAGTTACTTTATTACAACCCTACTTCAATGAGTTGCTGGATAAACCTCTCTCACTTAAAACACTGGGTTCTACTTCCGTCTGGATATGGGGACTGGCCGTTGTGTTGCTTGGTTCGCTGGCTTCTGGGGCTTATACCGCCTTTGCACTGTCGAATTTCAATCCGATTAAAACGATGAAAGGACAGTTGAATAAAACATCAAAGGGGGCTTTTCTTCGTAAATCGCTGGTAGTATTTCAGTTTTCAGCGTCGGTCAGTTTGGTGTTGGCTACTATTGTGATTTATAGCCAATTACGACACATGCAAACCCAAAATTTAGGGCTGAATACGCAGCAATTGCTGGTGGTTCGCGGGCCAGCAGTCGGGAAAGATGATACTTTCAAAGTGCGTCAAAACACCTTCCGCAATGAGTTGGCACAGCAAACCTTTGTGAAAGACTATGCTACCTCGGGAAGTGTCCCGAGTGGCTGGTACAATTTCGCTACGTCAGGTTTTACACAGCCTAATTCCAAACCAGGCGACGAATTGGAGTCTTATTCTTTTGCCATTATTGGCGACCGTTTTCTGAAAACCTACGAAATTGGTCTGAAAGCAGGTCGTAATTTTACCGCTGCCGAATGTGATGTAGAATGGAATCAAAATAGCAAAGTATTGCTCAATGAGCAGGCCGTTGAGCAGTTAGGTTTTGCCACGGCAGAAGAGGCCATTCGCACCAAAATTAAATGGGATGAGCGCTATTTGGAAGTTATCGGAGTGGTCAAAAATTATCACCATAACGGATTACAGAAAGCAATTGATCCTATCATTTTTTATCCCCAAAACAACAGTGCTTATTTTACCATTCGCCTGACGGCTGATAAAATGCCTGAAAAAATAGCAGCACTGGACAAACTGTACAAAACCTACTTCCCAGGCAATCCGTTCGATTATTTTTTTGTGGACGATAACTATAATCAACTTTATACTACCGAACAACAATATAGCCGTATCTTCACTACTGCGTCGCTGTGGGCGATTTTTATTGCCTGCTTAGGGTTGTTTGGCTTAGCCACGTTTACGGTAGAATCGCGCACCAAGGAAATTGGTATTCGCAAAGTATTGGGTGCTTCAGTGGTTAGCATCACAGCGCTACTTTCCAAAGATTTCCTCAAATTGGTTTTTATTGCTGTTCTGATTGCCTCACCTACGGCTTATTATTTCTTAGACAAGTGGTTGCAGGATTTTGCGTACCGAATCACCATCGGTTGGTGGGTCTTTGCAGTGGCAGGAGTATTGGCTATCCTTGTAGCCTTTTTAACAGTTGGTTTTCAGTCTATTAAAGCTGCATTGACTAATCCTGTTGATAGTTTAAAAACAGAGTAAGGTTAACATTCGTGAGGGACAGTAAAATTACTGTCCCTCACGAGTATTCCTAATTTTTCCGAACATATACGTTATTACTAATTGATTCCAAGCGAATGTCGGGGCCGCCGCCATTGACCGAACCTTCTAGCAAATAACCCACAATTGGGTTTTTGGGGCGCTTGTTCTTAAAATCAATGTCTAAGTCGGTATAAACCTCGCCCGTAATGGTTTTCATGGCCAAATTTGCCCCTTTTGATTTAGGCAAACTATAATCAATGTAGCCGCTAATGCTTTTGGCAAAAATGGGGGCCGCTGCCCCTTGAATATCCACGTTTCCGTTAATGGTCTCGAGTTTTAATTTGGCATTTCGGGGCAAAAACACCTGATAATGAATCGTGCTACAAACGTACATATTCTGGCCGTCGCGTTCAGTGCGCCAGCTGTGTTTGGAGTCGGGGCAGTCTTCGGCTTTGCCTTTTTTTAGAATTTCGTTATCAAAATTCGTTTTTAGGCTAATCTCTTGGGCATTTGTGGTGTTTTCTACGGTCAAGCCATCGTTAAGCCGCCCGCCGTTGATAAGAACCGAAATCCGAACCGATACTTCGGCTTTATCCCAATACCGCACCCGAATACTGTCAGCAAACTTGAGGTTGAGGTTGACGGTTTGAGCGGCGGAGTATGTAAATTGTTTGGTAATAATTTTTTGTGACCAAGCCGTTAGGGTCAATGTACCTACAAAGAGTATCAGTGAAAAAGTTTTCATGGCTATATGGGTAGTAAAAGAAGGGTTACTGTTTACGTAAATAAATATTATTGCTGATGCTGCTAAGTTTAATCGCTACGCCGCCGCCGTTGGTCGTTGCGTTGATGCTATGACCCCCTCCCACGCGTGACATGCCTTCTTTGGCATTTTTCAAGTCAAGGTCTAAGTCGGTGTAGATTTCACCACTGATAGACTTCATGCTGAGGGTCGATTTGGCATTGGTGGGCAGGCTCACGTCAATGGCACTACTAATGGAAGAAATGGCGCTGGGTTTTTCTTGGTTGAGACTCGAATAGACTACTTTGATGTCGCCGTTGGTGCTATTGGCTACGACAGGCCCCGTGACGTTGAGAAGTTCAATTTTACCGTTGTTGGTTTTTACTTCCAAATCCCCTTCTACGTTGCTGATAGAAATGTTCCCTGCGTTCCAATTGACTTGCTCGTACAAAATCGCCACTTTTTTGGGAACTTTGAGGATATACGACGTCGATTTGCGCGATGCTTTTTCGATTTTTAGGCCATTTGCTTGGTTGGTCACAGCCAGTCCAATGCCTGTATTATCGACGGCCGAGTTGTACAACGACCGCAACCCTTTGGCTTGTTCGGGTGGAGCCTGAAAGCCATTTCCCTTGATAATGACCTCATCACCGTCATAGCCTTCGATTTTGAGGGTACTGGCATCCATTTCGATGCTGATTTTACGGTCTTTGCTGTTGGCCAACTTCGCTTTAAATTCTTGGGCAAAAAGTCCCACGCTACACCCCATCCACAGGGCGCCTACTAACACGGTTGATTTCATGGTTTTTGAGTGCTTACGCACCGTTAATTGTTAGGTATTGTTCGTCTGTTTTTCTTGTTTTAGGTGGAAAACCCCTTCTTCGGCTTTGAGGCGGACAATTTCCAGTACTTCTTGGTTTTTGGCCAAACGGAGCATTTCGGAAGCGGCTCGCTTTTCTTTCATGAGCACTAAAGCTTCAATCAGTGCCAATTGAACACTGGGGTCTGTTTGAATTTTTAATGATTGAATCAGTCCATCGCGCACCATCGGCTCATTTTCAAAACGTTGGAGGGCTTGGCACGCTGCCAGACGGACGTTGACGTTTTCGTCGAAATTCATGGTATTGAGCAAAATCTGCGTGATTTCTTCGTCACCTTGCGCTAGTTCATAACTCTGGTTGACGGCCAAAATGCGTTCACTCGCCGATGTTTGCTCAGGAGCTTGCAAGGTTTTTTTCATTTCAGCCATTTGGCTATTTTCTTCCGAAAGCCCCGCTTCGTGCTGTGTGTACCAAATCCCCGACCCAAAACCTACCACCAACAAAGTGAGACTGGCGGCGATTCGCAAGCCCCAAGAACTCAACGAGCGCACTTTGCTTCGTTTGCTAAGCTCAGTAACTGTGCGGTAACTTACCCCCGCCGAAGGCTGTTCTTTGCGCGTTTGGGCAAAATACCGAACCTGCTTGGCCTCATTTTCTAAGTGAGCAGGCACATTTTCGCTCAGAAGGAAAGCGCGTAACTGTTGCTCTTCTTCGAGGGTAGTTTCGCCTTCGTAGTACTTTTCTATTAATTGTTCAATGTCCAGATTCATACGCCTGAATTTTTAAAAACTTATCCCGTACCTCTTTCCGTGCTCGCGACAAGACCACGCGAAGGTGGTTGACGTTCATCCCCGTGACTTGCTCTATTTCTTCAAACGAGTACTCTTCCACGTCGCGCAAATGAAGAATCAGCTTAGCCGTTTCGGGCAGTTCGTCTATCAGTTTGCGCATCAGCGCCGCACTGTCTGATAGCTCCACTTGCTGGTAGGGCGATACTTTTTGCTCTTCTACCTCTTCCCAATCGGCTTCCCCTGCACGACTTTGCCATTCTTTTGATTTGAGCTTGTCGAGGCAGAGGTTGCGGGTCATTTGTACGGCAAACGCTTCTACGTTTTGGTACGATTCTAACTGCTGCCGATGGGTCCAAAGCTTCATCAACACCTCCTGTAACGTATCCTCGGCTTCTTCGCGGTTGCGAAGAAACAACTTGGCCAATCTAAAAAGGCGGCCTTGCGTTGGGAGGATGAGTTGGGTAAAAGCTTTGAGTTCCATTTCAAAAGCATAGACGAGCGAGCCGAAAAAACATTACAAAGTAGCGGTAACTTTTTTTGAATTTCGCGGCTGAGAGTCATGGTTAACCACATAGTTTACATAGATTTTTTCACATAAGAGGACATCGCTATGTTTTCTATGTGTTTATTCTTAATGTGTGCTATGTGTTTTAAAATAAATGTTTAAATTTTTTTCTCTTTTCTCTGTAACCTTTCCCCACTTCGGGAGTTTCCACGTACAAATCACCTACAAACAGCCATCATCGCTTGAATACACTATCGGATAACGCACTCATGCTTAAAGTAAAAGCGGGAGATTTGGACAAGATGGGACTGCTCTTTGAGCGCTACCATCGGCCGTTATTCGCTTTTTTGTACCACATGACTGGGCAAGCCCATGCGTGCGAAGATTTGGTACAAAATGTATTTTACCGAATGCTCAAGTACCGCCATACGTTCAACGGCGAGGGTGAATTTAGAACATGGATGTATCATTTGGCGCGGAATATTTTGAACGATTCGTTTCGACAGCAAGAACGCTGGGGAGGACGCGCCTACGATATTGCCGACTTATCGGATCGCCTTGGAGGGGGAGTGGCAG
>JBDHXS010000362.1:0-7029 GCA_039810845.1 Runella sp.
GTTTGGTGTTGCTGAAAACGGCTCAGTATGGATTACGGAAATTGAAATGGGGCAACGTGCCGTACCTTTTATTGCCGAAACGTTGGCCTTAGTAGTCAAAAAATCGGAAATAGTCCCCAAAATGCACGATGCCTATGTTCGCATTGGAAGTGAAAGGTATGGCTTTGGGGCGTTCATTGCAGGGCCTTCCAAAACAGCCGATATTGAGCAGTCCCTTGTGTTGGGTGCGCACGGCCCTAAATCAATGGTGGCGTTTTTGATGGATTGAAAAATGAAAACTTTGACAAAGTTTTTTACCTTTGTCAAAGTTCAAAATAATGCGCTTCCTTAAAACTCTTCTCAAAGTTCTTGGTGGCTTTTTGCTGCTGGTTGTAGTTCTATTAGCTTTTATGGTAACAACCGTTGATGATACGCCTTACAAAGAAATGGCCTATTATCAGCAATGGAAAAAATCAGTTGGCAGTTTACAGTTAGCAGTTAGCAGTCCGCAGTCTGCACATAAACAATCACCAATCGCAACTCCCCAATCTCTCAATGTGGGTTGGGCTAAGATAAACTTTACACCAAAATCGGCTACTTCTACGGCGGGTTATGGCGTCAGAAGAGGGGCTTTATATACATCTGTTCATGATTCGATTTATATAAGAACCATTGTTATTGACAATGGGACAACAAAAGCAGCGATTGTGGTAGCGGATTTACTGATTACGCCACCTGCCGTTACCGAACAACTCAAGACCAAGTTGGAAGCCACAGGTATTCCTTTTGAGCAAGTGTATTTTGGTGCTACACATTCGCACAATAGCATGGGAGGATGGAGCGATGGGGTTGTAGGTGAATTGTTTGGTGGAAAATTCAAACCCGAAAATGTAACGTGGATTGTGGATGCTATTGTGAAATCCATTCAATTGGCACAAAAAGACGTGAAACCAGCCTCTATTGGTTACCACGAAATAGCTGATACGGCGCGTATTCACAACCGTTTGATAAAAGGTGGCCCTGTAGATCCTTACTTACGCACGATTCAATTTGTGAGAAATGATGGTAAAAAAGCACTTTTATGCTCCTACGCTGCACATTCTACGATTCTGAGTTCGGATAATATCGTTTTATCCCGTGATTATCCAGGTGTTTTGGTGGATTCTTTAGAAAAAGGGGAAGCTGATTTTGCTGTGTTTATGTCGGGGGCAGTCGGAAGTATGGGGCCTAAAATTGAGATAGAATCCGATTCTGATTTTGTCAAAGTGGAGACCGAAGCCGATAGTTTAGAAAGTAATATTCAGAAACAACTGTCTAAATTTCAGTTATTTGTCAATCCGCAATTTCAAATATTGACGCTTCCTATTCCTTTGCGAGAGGCAAATCCGCGTATTACACTTGGTTTGCGATTGCGTCCTTGGGTGTTTAAGTGGGCTTTTGGCGATTTTCCTAACTATGTTAAAGTACTTCGTATAGGAAATGTTCTGATGATGGGTTTTCCTTGTGACTTTTCGGGAGAATTAGTCGCTGATATGAGTGCGTATGCGGCAAAGAAAGGAATGAAATTGATGGTGACAAGTTTTAACGGCGGCTACATCGGTTACATTACACCCGACAAATATTACAGCAAAGATTCCTACGAAACATTGACTATGAACTGGTTTGGCCCTTATAATGGTGCTTATTTTCAGGAAATAGCGCGTGATTTGATTGATAAAATGCCTTAAATAAACCACATGAAGTTTAACGTTTGGGAAAAGGGGATACCCATCACAAGTGTTTAGAACCCAAACACCAACGCGTCACTATGGCCTTCGTAAATATTTTCTACTTCCACCATACCTGTTTTTTCTAAAACACGTTGGGAATTGACATTTTCTTTTTGGATAAAGGCGATGATTTTTCTTTTTGGAAAAGTTTTTTGAAGATATTCAATGACTTTTAGAGTGATTTCGGTAGCGTAGCCTTTGCCCCATGCTTCGGGAATGAATCCGTAACCTACTTCAATGTCCTCAGTATTTTCAACTTGCTTGATTTTTACAAGGCCAATATAGTTATCCGTAACTTTTTCAAAACAAGCAAAAAGCCCTAAACCTGGGTTCTCGATGGCATAAATAGTTTCTTTTTGGATTCGGATTAAACTCTGTGATGGGTCGGTAACAGGTTTTCTAATAAATTCCATTACAGCAGGATTGCCCTCTATTCGGAACAAATCATTGACATCACTTTCTCGGAAAAGGCGAAGAAAAAGGCGTGAGGATTCTAAAAAGGGGGTGGTCATAGCTTTAGAAATTTCGAGATCTAATGTAGCAGAATAGTTAGCTAAAAAATGTCTGTCGAAACCAACGGGCTATTGGAATGGCTACAATCACGCCAATAGCATCAGCAAGGCCATCATAAAGGTCGAAAGTACGACCTATTGGAAGTAAATGTTGCCATATCTCAATAAAAAAACCATAGGTAATTCCTCCCAGAATTACCAAAAAAGGCTTAGGCTTTGCCCAATACCAAAGTGCCCCCAGAATCCCAAACGAGCCAAAATGATGTAGTTTGTCCCAGCCCAAATCTTTAGGCATTTCTTGGCGTGGAATAGAACAAAGCCCCAAAATCACCAACGACCAAGCGATGGCAAGATGGGGCTTTGTTAGTATGTTTCTAATTGTTTGAATCATTGATTCTACAAATGCTTCAACAACTCAGCACCCATAGCATCGGTGCCGAGGATTTTGTCGGCAGGGGTTTCGCTGTTGGCGATGTCGCGTGTGCGGAAACCGTCTTTCAATACTTTATCAACCGCTGCGATGATGGCATCTGCTTCGGCTTTTAGGCCAAACGAAATATCCAACAACAACGCTGCTGAAAGAACAGAAGCCAATGGATTGGCTACGCCTTTGCCCGTGATGTCGTGCGCCGAACCGTGGATAGGCTCATAAACGCCTGTGCTGTCGCCTACCGAGGCCGAGGCCAACATCCCCATCGAACCTGCGATTTGGCTGGCTTCGTCGGTCAAAATATCCCCGAAAAGGTTACCCGTTACCACTACGTCAAAACGACGCGGGTCTTTGATGAGCAACATGGCGGCGGCGTCAATGAACTGGTGTTCTACTTCAACGTCAGGATATTCGGGAGCGATTTTTTGAATCACTTCGCGCCACAAACGGCTCGATTCCAGTACGTTAGCTTTGTCAACCGACATCAATTTTTTGCTACGCGTACGAGCCGCTTCAAATGCCTTGCGGGCGATGCGCTCTACTTCGTATTTGCTATAAATCATGGTGTCGTACGCGGTGTTGCCGTCGTCGAGGCGCTCACGTTTTCCAAAATACACGTCGCCTGTCAATTCGCGGAAGAAGAGAATATCGCTGCCTTTAAGAATTTCAGGCTTGATACTTTATGCTTCCAACAATTCGTCGAACAACTTGATAGGACGAAGGTTGGCGTACAAGCCAAGTTCTTTACGCATTTTCAACAAGCCTTGCTCTGGGCGTACTTTGGCCGAAGGGTCGTTGTCGTATTTTGGGTGACCTACGGCACCAAACAAGATGGCGTCCGAAGCCCGCATTTTTACGAGGGTTTCTTCAGGAAGCGGGTCGCCCGTGGCTTCGATGGCTACGTGGCCGATGAGGGCTTCGTCGTAGGTAAATTCATGGCCGAATTTTTCGGCGATACGGTCTAGTACTTGTTTACCAACCGTGGTAACTTCTTGCCCGATTCCGTCACCGGGTACGATAAGGATGTGTTTTTTTGCCATTTACTTAGTAAAAAATAAACCACAATGAGCACAAAGAATTGCACCGCAGCGGCGGGCCGTAAAGGTCTCAAAGAATGACTCGTTTGATTCCCTCTTTTAATCTTGCGACATTGAAGTTGATGAGTAAACCTAATTTAAAATGTCCCAAACGCATATAGGTTAGAATTTGGGCTAAATGAACATCGTTCAGCGCTTCTACTGCTTTAAGCTCTACCACGATGCTGTTTTCTACCAATAAATCAAGACGATAACCACAGTCTAATTTGACTTCTTCAAAAACCAAAGGCATTGGCTTCTCTTTTTCAACCCATAGCCCTGATTGTTTTAGTTTATAAAAAAGACACTCTTTGTAAGCACTTTCCAGAAGTCCAGGCCCAAGTGCTTTGTGAACCTCTAAGGCGCACCCGACAATTTGGTAATCTATACTTTGTGAACTTTGTGCCATTCTTTGAGTCCTTTGTGGTTAATCAATTGTCTTTTAAAGCGAAATCAAGTTCAGCATTTTTTGAGTGGCTTTGATGGCCGAAACCGTTTGGTCAGAGTCTAAGCCTCTGGTCTTGAATTCTTTGGCGTTCCAATTCCACGTAATGACCGTTTCGCAAAGGGCATCCGTCTTTCCACCCGTTGGGATACGGACGGCGTAGTCAGTCAGCAAAGGAAGTTCAAGGCTTTTCTTGGCATAAATTTTCTTCAACGCATTCATAAACGCATCGTACTGACCGTCGCCTTGGGCGCTTTCTTCAAACGTCTCGTCCTCAATTTTGAGTTTGAGCGTGGCCGAAGGACGAAGGTCTTTGGAGTGCGTCAGAACATAATTGAGAATCTCAATCTTAAACTCAATCGCATTGGTATCCAACACGTCCGAAATAATGTACGGCAGGTCTTCCTGCGTCACTACTTCTTTACGGTCGCCGAGTTCGATGATACGCTGCGTTACCTTTTTGAGGTCTTCGTCGGAAAGTTTAATGCCCAACTCGCGGAGGTTGTTTTCGATATTGGCCTTACCCGAGGTTTTTCCCAAAGCATACGAACGCTTACGCCCGAAACGTTCAGGCATCAACTCGTTGAAATAGAGGTTGTTTTTCTTGTCACCGTCGGCGTGAATACCCGCCGTTTGGGTAAAGACATTATCTCCAACAATAGGCTTATTGGCAGGAATACGCAGCCCCGAAAAAGTTTCAACGATTTTGCTCACCGAAAACAACGACTCTTCCACAACGCCTGTTTCCACTTCTGGCATAAAGTCTTTCAATACCGCAATGGCACTGGCCAATGGGGCATTACCTGCACGCTCGCCCATACCATTGACGGTCAAGTGCAGCCCATGCGCTCCTGCCCGCATTGCTTCCATGACGTTGGCAATGCCGAGGTCATAGTCGTTGTGGGCGTGGAAATCGAAGTGGTGATTGGGGTAGCGTTCCACAATTGCCTTGATGTACGAATACGATTCGGCGGGCGTCAGTACGCCTAACGTATCGGGAAGCAACACCCGTAGAATCGGCTGGGTAGTCAGAAAATCAAGGAATTGAAATACATATTCGGGTGAATTACGCATTCCATTGCTCCAATCTTCGAGGTAAACATTGGCAGAAATTCCCTTTGCTTGTGCCGATTGGATTACTTTTTGGATGTCAGCAAAATGGGCTTCGGGTGTTTTTTTGAGTTGGTGCGTCAAGTGATTGAGCGACCCTTTGGTAAGGAGGTTCATTACCTTTGCTCCCGACTCAAGCATCCAATCAATAGAAGCTTCGCCATCGACAAACGTAAGTACTTCTACTTTGTCGAGGTAGCCATTTTCTTGTGCCCAGTTCGTAATTTTTTGTACTGCTTTTAGCTCTCCTGCCGATACGCGTGCCGAAGCAATTTCAATACGATCCACCTTGACTTCTGTAAGGAGCAACTGCGCTAAAGCCAATTTCTCCGAAGCCGAAAAAGACACCCCGCTGGTCTGTTCACCGTCGCGGAGTGTCGTATCCATTATTTCAATGTATCTCATAGAAATTAGTAAGGCCGAGCGGCTTCAAATACGCCGATTTCCTCTTTCATGGCTTGTAGATAGTCGATATCGTCGTAACCATTGATGAGGTTGTGTTTTTTGTAGCCATTGATGGCAAATGACTCCGATTCGCCCGTCTCAACAATCGTAATGGTTTGTTCAGGAAGGTTGACCGTCAACTCAGCGTTGGCATCTTTTTCGATGGCTTGGAATATTTTATCCAAAAACTCAGGACTTACTGTTACGGGCAAAATTCCTACGTTGATGGCGTTGTTTTTGAAGATATCGGCAAAAAAGCTGGATACCACGCAACGGAACCCGTAATCGTAGATAGCCCATGCAGCGTGCTCACGGCTCGAACCGCTTCCGAAGTTGCGGCCTCCTACTAAGATTTTACCGCTGTACAAAGGATTGTTTAAAACGAAATCGGCTTTGGGGGTATCGTCGCCGTTGTAGCGCCAATCGCGGAAAAGGTTGTCGCCGAATCCCTTGCGCTCAGTGGCTTTCAAGAAACGAGCAGGGATGATTTGGTCAGTGTCCACGTTTTCCAACGGAAGCGGCACTGCCGAACTGGTTAGTATGGTGAATTTATCGTATGCCATGATGAATGATTATTAGACCCCCTTAGAGGGTGACAAATACAGGGTGACAATGTATGCGCAATAGAACTACAAAAACTCCCGTGGGTCAGTGACTTTACCCGTAATAGCGGCGGCAGCGGCTACCAATGGGCTGGCCAACAAGGTACGTGCTCCTGGGCCTTGGCGGCCTTCGAAGTTACGGTTAGAGGTGCTTACGGCATACTTGCCCGCAGGAATTTTGTCGTCGTTCATGGCCAAGCAAGCCGAGCAACCTGGCTGGCGCAATTGGAAACCTGCTTCGGTCAAAATATCCAAAATACCTTCTTCTTGGATTTGGGCTTCTACAATGTGCGAACCTGGTACCAACCAAGCCGTTACGTTGTCAGCTTTTTTACGACCTTTTACCACCGATGCAAACGCGCGGAAGTCTTCAATACGTCCGTTGGTGCAACTTCCCAAGAAGACGAAATCAATGGCTTTGCCCAAAATACTTTCGTCTTCGGCAAATCCCATGTAGTTCAGTGACTTAGCATAAGAAGCAGCGCCGTCAAGTACATCGGCAGCTTTCGGGATGTGTTTGGTAATACCCGTTCCTAAGCCTGGGTTGGTTCCGTAGGTGATTTGTGGCTCAATGTCGGCAGCGTCGTAGGTGTATTCTAAGTCGAATGCAGCACCTTCGTCGGTTTTGAGGGTCTGCCAGTACGCAACGGCATTTTCCCAAG
>JBDHXS010000363.1:0-7014 GCA_039810845.1 Runella sp.
TATTTGGTGGGTGAGATGAACAAAACCGACCAGCAAGCCCCCTCACAATACGGCGTTCGGTTGATTGGTTTGCCTGGCTTAAACGGTACTATTCCGAGCAACTTTACGACAGACCTTCCACAAGACTTCCCCTTGGCCAGTGCAGGTTTTATGAAAGTTGACCAAAAGGCCGTAAGAACCAAAGTGTCCTATAATTTAGGTTCGGCTTCAATTACATATACTGGGGCCTATCGGGTGGTTGATTTAGATGGCTATCAGTCATTAAATGGTTTTGTTCCCGAAACGTTTGCCTTTCACAATGATTTGAGTTACAAAACTTCCAACCATGAGCTTCGCATGAACGGCGAGACCGCTAAACTTACTTGGCAAGTAGGAGGCTTCTATGGAAATGAAGATTCTGACGTTAGAAGGGGACTAATACTGCACGTTCTCAGAGCCAACTTCAACAACCAATCCCCATTCAATAGCTTCTTTTTCAGAGATGTAAATTCAAAAACTTCTGCCGTGTTCGGACAAGCAACCTACAATTTTTCGGAGAAAACAGGCTTGACCGTTGGCCTTCGGAACACGACCGATGTCAAAACTCGTGAGGGTTCAGACCTTGCGGCAGGCCCAATGCCTCCCAATGCGGATAGAGTTAGATTCTTTTACCCCAATGTGCCTACATCCATTGACCAAGCAGGTATGCGACGCTTGACGGGCGTACCCAATGAGGGGCGTTGGAACCAAACTACTTGGACTATCGGCATGGAACATAAAATAGATGCCAATAAGTTTTTGTTTGCAAAAGTGAGCAAAGGTTACAAAGCAGGTGGATTCGACAACGTTGGGGAATATGACCCAGAAAAGTTGATTGCTTATGAAATTGGCTCCAAAAACAAATTTGCCGATAATCGTTTGAAACTTAATGCCTCGGCGTTTTACTACGACTACACCAATCAACAAGTGTCGGTATTTATTTCTACTGCGGTGGGGGCTGCCATCAAAAATGCAGGTTCATCGAGGGTGTTTGGGATAGAAACCGAAGGTGAATACGCAATCTCTAAAAATGACCGATTCAAATGGACTATCAACTACCTTGATGCCCAAATCAAGGATTTGAAAGTATTTACAAGTGTTTTGGTCAATGTGGCCACGCCTGCGGATGTTGATTTGTCGGGAAATAGACCCATTCAGGCTCCAAAATGGACGATGACGGCCCGTTATGACCACGATTTTAAGATTGGTGGAGGCACGTTGAACGCTGGTATTCAGACCCTATTTAAGTCAGAATATTTTTTACAACCTTTCAACTTTGCCATGGATCGTCAGCCGTCTTACACCAAAACAGACGTGAATCTGACTTATACTTCTAAATCTGGGAAATATGACATCGGAGTGTATGCTCAAAACCTTGAAGACAACAGGATTCTTACCTACGCCGCTTGGAACGGTGGCACCATTGGGATTTACAACTGGATTTTTGGCACTCCTCGTTTGGTGGGTGCTCAGTTGAATGTGAGACTGTAAATAAATGATAAGGGGAGAGGCAAGGGCTTCTCCCCCAAAATATTCTAAACCTAAACAAACCAATGCCAAACACCCAAACCCGAACCGCAGGAGTACCCCAAGGAATCATCATTGCCTTGGTCAGTATTTTACCCATGATGGCCGTCATTACGCTTATGCCAGTTGTGCCAACGCTCCGTAATCATTTCAAAGGTGTTCCGTACATCGAAACACTGGCACCGTTTGTGATTTCCGCCCCAGGTTTGTGTGTGGCTTTGTTTTCGCCGTATGCAGGTTTTTTAACTGACAAAATTGGTCGTAGAAAACTCCTGATTATTTTCTCTATTCTTTACGGTATAGGTGGGGTTTTGCCCTTTTTTGTGGAGAGTTTTAGTGCTTTGATTGCAGGAAGACTCATTCTCGGTATCGGTGAAGCATTTATTCTTACCATTGCCAATGTATTGTTGGGCGATTACTTTGACCAAAGCCGTCGCAACACTTGGTTGATGATTCAGAGCATCATTGGGCCTGTTTTTGGTTTCTTTGTTATCAATGGTAGCGGGCAGCTTGCTACGGTGGGTTGGCAGTATCCGTTTTTGTTGTATGCCATTACCCTCATCATTCCGATTGGTGCGTTTTTCTTTATTTTCGAACCACAGAGCAAAGCTCCGTCGGTAGCCAATGTTCAGAATCACCAGTTTCAGTTTTCTAAAAACTCTCTAATCAAGGTTTTCCTCACCACGTTCATTGCCTCAGTTCTGTACTACGTTTATACCCTACATTTTTCATTAGCATTAGATAAAATCGGCATCAGCGACCCCAAAGAAGTAGGAAGTATCACGGCTGTGGCAAGTTTGATGTTGCCACTCGGAGCGGTCATGTTTAAGCTGTTGGGTACTAAAAGCAACAAAATTCAATTTGGGTTAATGTTTACCCTCATTGGTATTGGTTTAATTGGGGTGGGGCTTTCTACAACACTCGGCATGGCTCGAATGAGTGCCATCATCCAACAAATAGGTTGTGGCATGGCCATTCCTGTACTGATTGCCTACGGGTTGCGTTCGGTGCCTGCCGAATACCGAGGGCGTGGTATGGGAATTTGGAGTAGTGGCTTTTTCTTGGGGCTTTCAACCTCTCCGTTTATCGTTGGCTTCGTGAGGAGTCTAACGGGCGATATTCTAAAAGCATTTGTGGTTTTTGGAATCATTTGCTTGGTTTTGGTGGTTCTAAACTTCATTTTCGACAAAGAATAATCCTTTTTTAGGCAAAAAATAATCATACAATAATGAGTTCAACTATTAAACGTGCTGTAAGCCTTTACAGCTACCAGGAAGAGTATTTCCTAAGAAAAATGAGCCTTGAAGATTGCATCGCTGCGGCTGCGGCTACGGGTGCAACGGGTATTGAAATCGTTGGTGAGCAGAGTATTCCGGGCTGCCCTAAAATGCCGTCCGACGAATTTGTAGATAACTGGTTCGGTTGGATGGACAAGTACGGCGTAGAACCCATTTCCTACGATATGTTCTTGGATTATAACAAGAAAAAAGGACACTATTGGTCTGATGATGAGGCTATCGAATCCTTCAAACAAGACTTGCATTTTGCAAAACGTTTGGGTTTCAAGATTGTACGCCCTATCGTTAATACTACTCCCGAAATCATGGAGCGCATCATTCCGTATGCCGAAGACTTGGACATCAAACTCGGCATTGAAGTACATGCCCCTTGGCACATCAACTCGGCGTGGATGTACCGCCATTGGGAAGTGATGGAGAAAACAGGCACGAAACATTTTGGCTTCCTACCCGACATGGGCGGATTTACAAAGCGATTACCAAGAGTAATAATCGAGCGTTTGATTCGGCAAGGAGCAGACCCTAAAATTGCTGAATTTGTCTGCAAGCAACACGAAAAAGGTGTGATGGCTGAATACACCATTTATGAAGTATCTCAAATGTCTAATCGTCGAATTGACATGGCAGTAGCTGAATTATCAAGGCATAACCCAAATGTGAACCCCGTTAGTTTATTAGAACATATGCCTCGAATCATACATATTCACGGCAAATTCTACGAAATGTTGGACGATAATACCGAGTTCAGTATTCCTTACAAAGAAGTGATTGAGGTGTTGAAAAAAGGCGGCTTTGATGGATATATCGCCTCTGAGTACGAAGGGAATCGCCATATTCAAGATGTTTATGAGGTGGATTCAGTTGAGCAGGTACGCAGACACCAAGAAATGTTGAGAAGACTTATTTAGTGATGAGTTAGGAGTGATAAGAGATGAGTTTAACCAATTTTCATCTCCCAAAACACTCATCACTCATCGTTTACCACTCATAACTAATAAAACCATGTACGAAAAATATATGATTGTGCCAGAAAGGGCAAAAAAGACCGAAAAAGGCTTTGAAATAGGAGCAAGATTGCCTTATTACAGAGGCGTTTCGCTTTCGATGGTCGAAGAAATTGAAGTTTCTTTAGATGGCGAAACTTTGCCCCAAAGCGATGTAGCTATCACGGTTCATGGCAATACCTATAACCTTGAGCAACGAGAAAACGAAACGGATGACCGCTGGGAAATGGGCGAAGTAGCGACCCTTTCGGTGGCTAAAGCAGGTGATTTGCCCGCAGGTGAACACACCATTGGGCTGAAAATCAACCTCCGAATTGGCTATATGCCTTTTCCGAGTATCAGAGTTTTCGAGAAAAAAGTAAATTTTAATTGACGAATTACGATTTACGAATGACGAATAAAATTTTCCTAATCGTAAATCGTAATTCGCTAAATCGTAATTCGATAATATGAAAATAGGAATAAGCCTCGATATGGTGAATGTGCATCACCAAGAACCCAACCGTAATCGCTACGAAAGCAAGTATTATTGGGATGAGCTATACCCCATGATAGCCACAGCAGGTTTTAGGGCTGTTGAGATTCCGTTTGACCCCTTCTGGATTTTCAGAGGTGGCTCGGGTGTGCCTTTTACCAAGTATTGTATCGAAGTAAAATTTGAAACAGTTGCCAAGTTTGTCGCTCATTTACAGGCAAATGGCATCGAAAAAGTGGCAGGGATTCATTTCAATCCTACCCTATTTATGCGTAACGAAAACCTCGATTTTTATTTCGGAGCTTCTGGCTATTTCGGAGGGGAAGCTATCCGCTACGCCGCCGAATTGGGTTGCGAGTACATCGCCATTACCCCTACGCCTCCCTATGGTTTAGTACAGCATTATCATGGTCAAAATTGGGAAGCGGATTTTACCAAACGAAGCGTTGAATTAATCAATGGTTTTGCAAAAATTGCCCAAGAAAAAGGGATTAAAATTTCGCTCAGAAATGAGTATTGGTCGGTTTTTCGTAATCAAAATATCTCTGCTGAATTAGACAATTCTATTCTTCTGAATGTAGATGCAGCCAACAGTAGTATAGCTGGTCAGAATCCAACAGAAATCATCAAAAATAGTGTGGGAAAAATTGGTAGCGTATATCTGACCGACACCGCATTTACGGATGAAAACGAAACGTGGAAAACACCTTTGCCCGAATATCCACAACACCGTGCTACCCAAGTTTTCAGAGATGTAGGTTTAGGAATTGTTGATTTAAGTGGATTTTGCAAGGCTCTCGAAGAAATCAATTATGATGGCTGGGCAATCGTGAGCAACCGCCAAACCCGTGAGCCCATGCGGGCTTTACTGAGAAGTAGAAATTGCATAAATCAAATTATCTCGACGGTAACTCATTCTTAATTCATCATTCCCAATTATGAACATCCAATATTCTCACATGAACCACTGGAAAAACATTCCTTACAAAAGGATTGATAACTTTCGTGAGTTCTATTACGAAGATAAAACCAATGCGGCCTATTATACCGACTGGGACAGAATCCTGCGTTATCAAAAAGCATTGGGTTTCAGCGGCATTGAGCTTGCTCCGTGGGATTTTCCAGAAATGTTACCTCTTTTTGGTTCTCCCCAAGCCTTCAAAGATTTTGCAGCCGAGCGTGGCGTTGAAGTGAGTGGAATGTTTCATTTAATTGACAAAGCCCACGACAGAACGCACCATGCCCAAACGCTGGAAGAAGGAAAAAAAGCCGTGGACTTGTTGGTTGAATTTGGGGGTACTCAACTAAATTCTGCCCCAATAAACAATTATTTTGGAAACGGGCCGCTGAACCGTGACCAAATCAAAGCGGCCGCCGAAATCATTACCGAAATTGGCAAATATGCGACTGACAACGGCGTACAAATTGGCATTCACAACGAGTTTTTTCTAGCCATCAATAAAGAAAATCACCGCGAATACCTCGAACTCACCGACCCACGCTATGTGCATTATTGCCTCGATACCGCACAAGTGGCTCTTTTGGGAGAAGATATGGTCAAGTTTTATGACGACTATCATGACCGAATCTGTACTTTTCACCTGAAAGATACAGCCACGCCCAACCTGCCCGACGACGTGCGCTACAGCCGAGACATCGAAATTGTGGACGATGGCACACGTTGGTTTTGGGAACCTGGTGAAGGCGTGCTTGATTTCAAAGGCTTATACGAGTTAATGAAAAAACACCAATTCAAGGGTTGGGTCACGGTCGAAACCGACGGCACTCCCGACTTGCTGGCTTCAATGGCGCTATCGAGGTATTATATTGATAGTGAGTTAAGTAAGGTGTATCGTTGAGGGAAAGTGGCAAAAGAAAAAATGTCATTCGTAATTAAAAATTCGTAATTAAAAAAATGGGTCCATTAGATAAATACATCCTAAAAGAGGATGCTTTGGAAGCTACCGAAAACGGCTTTCAACTTAAATTTCAGTCGCATTGGTACCGTGCTCTGCCACTTTCGTGCATGGATTTTAGCCTCAAGATAGATGGCCAAGAAATCGACAAAAGTCAATTCATAATAAAGGCAAATGGCAACGAATACACCTACGACCAGCTGCCAGAGTTGAACCAAGAATGGTTGTTTATCCTCGACCGAGGCATTTTAGAAGTTGCACAGCCATTGGAACAAGGAAAGGAATATGAGATTGAATTTAAGTACGACTTATACATTCCTTACATTTTGGTAGGCCCACAAGCCACGCCATTATTGGCGAGTAGTGTGGTAAAGAAAACACTCAGCCCCCTAACCCCCGTAGGGGAAATTAAAAATGAGGATATTTTAAACTTGCCGAAAAAGACAGAAATTGTTAGAGCTATTGAAACAAAAGAAACTTTTGTAAAAAATACGCTACCTGTCGCTCCCCCATTGGGGGCGGGGGGGGCTATGAAACTCGCCACCTCCCTTTTTTCATACGCTTATGAGTGGAACTCTGGACAATTTTCGTTGGAAGACGTAATTGCCGAAACTCGTAAACGTAACTTAGGTACTGGTTTAGAAATAATTGGCTTCCAAAGCCTTAGAGGATTTCCATACATCTCTGACCAAACCGAAAAAGAAGTTAAACACTTGCTCGACAAGTACGAGTTTGAACCCGTGGCGTTGGATGCCAACATTGATGTAGGGATTAAA
>JBDHXS010000364.1:0-7011 GCA_039810845.1 Runella sp.
GATGAAGATGAGTTTTATATTGACCTATTGTTCTATAACCGTATCTTGAAATGCCTTGTAGCCTTTGAACTCAAAAAAGGTAAGTTCAGGCCTCAAGATGCAGGGCAGTTAAATCGCACGGATTTCCATGGTTTAAACAAGTGTAAGCGTATAATTTTTGTCATATTTCTGTTGACGGTGGACAACCGAACAAATTCGATGAATGAGTTTGTTACGAACCGCGTTCAACACCAGCATCTTATTTTTACCTTGCTCAACCTTGCGTTTGTAATAGTCCTGTAGTTCGCCTTTCATTCGGATGGCCGACATGGCTCCCAGGTGGAAAAGAGATTTCAAGCGTAAACGTGCATGTTGATTAACGCGTGTTTTGCCTCGGACACTACTGCCCGAACTATAAGCAAAGGGCGCAACACCCGCATGGCACGCTAATTTTTTTGGATCAGTAATGGCCTTGAACTCGTCGGTAGCCACGATGACTTCTGTAGCAGTGGCACTGCCAACGCCTGGTACAGAGGTAATCCACTCAAAGAGCTCTTTGAGTCGGGCATCCTGCTGAATGAGGTCATTAATTTTTTTGTCAGCCGCTTCTAAATCCGCATTGATTGCTTTTAGGGAGGCCTGACAACTTTTAGCAAGTTGCTTTTGGAGGGTTGAATCAAGGAATCCCTGTTGCTCGCTAATGGGCTGTTGAAGTTGCTGCCGAACCAGTAAGAGGCGTTGGCGAAGCGCACTGAGAGCCGCCAATTTTTGTAAAACAGGGCGGGGCGGTTGCCACAGCCGCATCCGGTCACGGAAGCGAAAGGCGTACTCAGCGATGCGTTGGGCATCAATAGCATCGTTTTTGCCGCGTTGTAGACCACCCGATTTTTTAATTTGCAAACTGTTTTCTAACCAAATGGGAAGAGAGAGTTTACGTAAATAGCTTAAGAGGTGCGCGTTGTAAATACCGGTATGTTCCATGCAACAAACTGACTCGTTTATCCTAAAGTCAGGCAATGCCTGTATGAGTTTGAGTGTGGTTTTAATACCCGCCTCTGAGTTAGCCGACTGACTTTGCAAGATGATGTGCTTGCCATCGAAAACGGCCCAATCTAACGTAGCTTTAGAAATGTCAACACCAATAAAATAGCGAATGTCCATAAGAAATAATAATTTAGGGGTTCAACAAGTTACTTACTTCGCTGCTCAAACCCTTGCTAATGGGCTAACCATACCCGAATTTCCATTTGAGCCTAAAGCAAGTAAGACAGGGAGGGACCTGAATCCGTGCATAGAGCAACCACTCTGCGACCCCATAGGTAAACCCGCCCTGTTTACTTGTTGGCAAGCTAATAAATCTTAGAATCTTACCATGTCTCAAATCTAAAGGGCGACCCCGTTCTTGTATTTATTTAAATTATTGCTTGGGTTTTTTGCACTTTCTGTATTGTTAACGTCTTAGGTCATCTTCACATTCAAAAATATTGCATTTGTTTTACAATTCAACGCCTATTCTTTGTTTAGGTTTTTGCCTGACAAAGGACTCGTTATACTTCGATGGTGAATTTCTACGGCTCAAAGATGATTTCCTACGCTTGGATTTATTTGATTTTCGTAGCGTGGTTTTGTGTTGCAATTTTGAATCATCAAACAAGGTAAAACAATCAAACACAATCAAAACAAATAAATGCCATGAAAAAGAATTTTTCAAAAATCACGCTCAAAACTGACAAAATTGTAAGTCTTTCAAAATCACAAGCTCAAGGTATTTTGGCTGGTGCAAAGCCCAAAACTGGTAAAACTTGCGGAGCCGATAACACCTGCTGGTGCAACGACTAATCGTACCCAATACACCAAAAATAGAGGAAGCTGCCCCGTTTTGGGGGCAGCTTCCTCTATTTTTACTCGTTGAAAACCGACAATAAATCTCACTTTACCCCTTTCTAAACTCTGAAGGTGTTTGGTTTTGTTTTTGGCGGAAGAGGGTCGTGAAATACGCAGGTGAGCTGAAGCCCGTTTCATAGGCTACGTCAGCAATACTCTTGTTGGTATCGCGCAAAAGAGCTTTGGCTTTGTTGATTCTGATTTCGGTGATGTAGTCATTGACGTTCATCTGTAATAATGCCTGTACTTTGCGGTACAACTGCACCCGCGACATACCCATGTCGGTACTTAGCTTTTCAACACTAAATTCAGTGTCGGCAATGTGGGCTTCGATACGAGCAGTTAGTTCATTGAGAAAACGTTTTTCAGTTTTGTTTTCATTGGCAAATACGTATTCCGAACTAAACCGCCGCTGAATTTTGGCGCGGTTGTTCAGCATCGTTTTGATGGTTTCGGTCAGGTGTGTGGTGTTGAAAGGCTTGGTCAAATACACGTCAGCGCCAGCTTTTATTCCTTCAATTTGCGCATCGGTTTGGCTTTTGGCGGTCAGTAATATCACTGGAATGTGCGACGTTCTAAAATCATCTTTCACACGTTGGGTCAGTTCAAAACCATCCATTCCTGGCAGCATCACATCACAAATAATGAGGTCGGGAATGAGCGATAAAATCCCTTCCCAACCTCGCTCGGCTGTCGTAAAAGCTTTAATAGAGGATATTTTCGATAGCTTTTCAATGATGTAATGACTCAAATCGGCGTTGTCTTCAATCAAAACCAACGAAATAGCCTCATTGGCCGTGTCAATAATGGGGGAGGAGGGCGTTAATTCAGAATCTTCAAAATAAGTACGTACAGGACGGTTTTCGGTATCCAAAGTAGTTTTTTCATTAGGCATCAAATGGGCTTCTCCTTTGGGTAACAAGATGGTAAAGGTCGTTCCTTCTCCTTTTTTCGAGTTAACCTCAATATCCCCATGATGTAAATGAACAAACTCCCGCGACAAAGCCAAGCCGAGGCCAGTGCCGAGGCTGTATTTTTTTTGTCCACTAAAATATAAATCAAAAGCACGTTGTTGTTCCGTTTCGTTCATGCCTTCACCGTTGTCTCGGATAATGACTTGAACGTTTTCGGCAGTTTCCTGCAAGAATACATGGATATAGCCACCTTTTGGTGTGTATTTAAACGCGTTGGAAAGTAGATTAAACAATACTTTATCCAACTTTTCCACATCAAACCACAGAGGAATGTGGATAACTGGCGTAATCAACTGCAAATCAATTTTGGACTTTTGGGCTTTTTGCTGAAAATCAGCCACAATTTCCCGCAAGAATTGGACAATATTCTGCTCCGATGCCTGAAGTAGTTGTTTGCCTGCGTCGGTTTTGCGAAGGTCAAGCATTTGATCTACCAAACGCAGTAGCCGATGGGCGTTTTTTTGGATATACAACAACCCCGATTTGAGTTCTTTTTGCGAAATAGCTTTCTGACTCAGTAGATCTTCGACAGGGGTCAGAATCAGACTCAATGGTGTTCGGAACTCGTGGGAGATATACGAATAAAAACGCAGTTTTTCTTCCGTAGCTTGGCGAGCTTTGTTCGATACTTCTTCAATTTTGTCTTTCTGGGCGTTAATCTGCTGGTTTTGAAGAGCCAGCTGCTTATTAGCCAACTGCTTTGCTCTCACCAGATATAATGCCCAAACTCCCAACAGAATTGCCAGCACCAAACAGGCGACAATGATATAAAGGGCGGTCTTTTGACTGGCATAGGTATCGTTTAAGTGACCAATTTGCTGATTGAGTTTTTCGATGTCTTGTTGCTGATGCAGTAGCTTGTCGCTTTGCGCCTTAATCGCCTTGATGTTGCTGCGATCAATCCGAATCGAATTCAGGATATATTCGCGTTTGGTGGCTTTTCCTGCCAAAATTTGAGCGGCTACTTCGATGGCTTCTTCGCCTCCCGTTGGATACAAAAAAGTCGCGGTCAAGGAGCCGTCTACAATTTTTTGTAAACCACTTGTGGAGCCAGGGAGGCCATCTATACCTACAAATAGCGGCAGTGGGTTGATACCAGCTTCTTTGCACACCTGCTGTACACGCTGTGCCATCACGTCATTATGCGCAAAAACCAAATCGGCTTTTCGGAGTTCCTCAAGATTGGCTTCTGCTACTTTTTGGGCTGTATCTTGCTCCCATTTCCCGTGCAATTCTTTGATAATGTGTATGTTAGGTGCTTTAGAAAGCCCTTCCAGAAGCCCTTTATGACGCTCCTGCGCTGGTGACGAGCTGACAAGCCCCCATATTTCAATCACTTTGCCGCCTTTTTTGAGTAGCGTAGGAATAGCCTCTCCTACCATTCTCCCGATTTCAAGATTATCGGCACCGATAAATGAGTTGTAAGAATCAGATGTAATTTTACGGTCAAGCAATATGACGGGAATCCCTTGCTGGAATGCCTCATCAATGGGTTTAGTCAAAACCGACGATGATTCATTGGGGGAAATGATGAGCAGGTCAATACCTTGTTTTACCAATTCGTTTATCTGTTCAATTTGCGTAGAGGTACTATTGGCGGCATCTTTATAAATGAGTTGAAAATGAGGGTAAATGGCCAATTCGCGTTTCATGTCGTTGAGCATGACTCGTCGCCATTCATCACCGCCTGTACACTGTGAAAAACCTATTTTATACGTTTTTTTGTGGGTAGGCGTTTGACAGCCCAACCCTCCTAACATCAAAAGAAGTAATAAAAGCAGTCGCATCGGTTTTTAAGCATTAGGGTCGAAAGTAATGAAAAAACACGCGCAATTTGTACTATTAGTACTCTTTGGAGAAAAACTTTTACTAAAAGAAGCAAGAGGGTTTGTTGTAAAACCAATAAAAAGAGGTCGAGTATTTTACCCGACCTCACAAGCTATAAATAATACGTTTTATAAATCTTTAAAACAAAAGGCTAAGTCCACCATTTAAGCTTACTAAGCCGATGGGATGTACTTCGCGAATTTTATCTTCTACTTTGTCTTGCCCAATCGTGAGCGTACTTGTCAGATTATCAAAAGAAGCACGGGTACTCACATAGTCGGCATTAAGAGTAAGCGCAAAATTACGTGTGATTTTGCAGCGGACACTTGCGCCACCACCCACAGTAAAAGAAGCATTGCGGGTTTGTGAGGTTTTTATAGAAAGAGGAACATCAAAAAACTGCCCCTTCAATTCGGTGGAAGGACGTTGAATCCACGAGTAGCCGCTTGTAAGGCGAGCATCAAACATCCAAATGCCTGTGGTAAAAGTCATATAAGGCCCTGCTACCAAGTGAGAGCAGTTCCAAGATCCCCCCGAAGAGGTCCAATTGCCTCCTGAATGACTTTTTTGAATATTTTCGACGAGTTTTTGAGTACCTGCTTCGTTAAGGCAATTGGTAAAAGAACCCATTAACCCAAAACGACGAGAAAGGCGGTAGCCTGCTGATATCTGCATAGAAGTACCACGCAAAGCTACAACATCTGAAGGTGCAGTATCGTCGCCTTTCATCAATGATTTGACAGGCATACTCATTCCACCTGATAGACTCACGAACCCTCGGTGGTCAATGTGAGATAAAATGAATTTTTGCTGGGCAAAACTCATGCTCGTCGCCAGCAATCCAACAATCAGTGTACATACTTTTTTCATAGCAACGGATGGATTAAGGTTGATATAAAAGACTACTAACAATATTCGTGCCAAACTTTCAATGGCTTGATTTTCAAGAGGATTATACCTGTTTTGTTTCAACAATCAATGATTTTACGATATTCGTACTTCGATTATTTAAAAATGATGACACTGGATACGATTATTGAACGAATTTGGGCTTTACAGTCGAGGAGCGAGGGTTATTTTGATAAGGGGTTGTTTCCAGCACAACGATCCAACCGCCTCATTGGCTATCAGCGCCCTGATACTACTGTGTTTTTTACGGCATCCATTGTGTTTACTTTGCAGAAAATCAGACACTTACTTTCTATGAAAAGCCAGGAGATAATAGATAAAATAGTCGAAAAAGCCATTCAGAATTATCCAAAATTTCAAAACAAAGATGGACTTAAAACGTATAATTTTTGGAAAACAAAACCTTCTCGGCATTTCCCTAACGGCTATCTATTCCGACATTTTGAGCATTTCAGGATTCCTGACGATATAGATGACACTGCAATGATTTATCTTACTTCTTCGCCTACTCAAGAAGAATTGTTTTGGTTAAAAGAAAAATTGATTCTGCACGCCAATCTGAGTAAACAACAAATCAAAAATACGTACTCCGAATACCGCAGTCTGAAAGCCTATTCGACTTGGTTTGGCAAAAATATGTACATTGAGTTTGACGCTTGTGTATTAAGTAATATCCTATATTGCATTTATGAATACCAACTCCCATTAAATCAGCATGATACAGACAGTTTGAAGTACATTCGTTCGGTAATTGAAACAGGCCGTTATTTGACTGAACCCTTCAGATGTGCACACCAATATCCCCGTACTGTGCCCATTATTTACCATGTTGCACGGCTCATAGGGGCTTTTCAAATTTCTGAATTAGAACCTATTCGCGAAAAAATCATTGCTGATACCCAACACCTTTTACAAAAACAGCAGCATCCTTTAGATGAAATTGTTCTAAAAACTTCGTTGAGGCGACTGGGAGTAAAGGGAGTGCCGAAGGCAGAGTTTAGAGTGTCGAATTTACATAAAAAGGACTTTGATGGGTTCTACTTCTTCATTGCAGGTTTGTTGACTGCTTACGAAAATCCCTTACTTTACCGTTTGGCAATATCGCCATTGACCCAAATGCGTTGGGAATGTGAGGCACATTGTTGGACACTAGTGGCTGAATACTTGGCATTATTGAAACAAAACTAATCCAGTTTGTACCTTTGTGTATCAAAAGAGCAAAGCGCATGAAGTTTGAAGATTATCACATCGCTCCCGAAATAAAGAAAAGTTTAGAAAGACTGGGTTTCAAACGACCCACTGACATTCAGTTTAAAGCCATATCTTCCATTTTGAAAGGCAGGCTATGCGAATCTGATGCCCCGAACAGCCATCGCTGCTCTCTTAAAAGCGGCTAGAAACTGATCTTCCCGGTCAGGATGTCCTTGAACATCACCCA
>JBDHXS010000365.1:0-6985 GCA_039810845.1 Runella sp.
TGCTGAATGGTTTTGTCGCCTGGTGTGGCTGTCAGTGCTATGAAGCAAAGGTTTGGAAATTCTTTTCTGGCAATTTCATCAATCAGTTCTTCCTGCTCGTCTTCTTCTTCTTCTTCAATTTTCTGCTGAATGGTTTGTCCTGTGGCTTCATCAAACACATCTACCATTTTTTCGTGCAGCCTGCCTTCCTGATTGGTATGTGCTTCGTCAATGATGAAACAGATATTTTTCCCTGTTTGGTCGGCAAGGTCTTTCAGGAATGAAAACTTATGCAGAATGGTTACAATGACTGGTGCATTGATAGGTATTTCAGGATTGCGATAATTACCCAATCGTTCGCCTAATGCCAGGCGAACATCGCTGCTCTTTTTACAATACGCTACAACCCCGGTTTGACCGATGGCTTTTAAAAAGTCTTTGCTGATTTGGTCGTCAAGGTTTATGCGGTGGGTTAGAATGATGATGTGGTCGAAAACTTTTTGGTTTTTTACGTGCAGATTTCGCAGGTTTTGAACCAACCAAACAATGGTATTGCTCTTTCCGCTTCCAGCACTGTGCTGAATAAGGTAGCGAAGGTTTAATGCTTTCTTTTTGCGGTAATGTTCGGTAATATCATCGTAAATGCGTTTTACGCAACGCTGTTGATGATAACGTGGGAAAATCCAACCTTGTGTGCTACCATACAAATAGCGTTCAATAAAATTTAGCACAGTTTCGGGAGCCAGGATTTCATTGTACAGGTATTGCACGGCATAATCGTCACCCTTTATTTTTTCATTGAGCAAGCCCGTGTTAAACTCCCTGAAATCGTCTTTGGTGGGTGGTTTACTGAAGGTGGTGGCGATTTTTGCCTTTTCGTCATCGGAGGCTATATGCACAAAGGCACGGTGAAAAATGGGCCGTCCGGTGTCCCGTTCGCAATACTGTTTTACCGCATCCAATACATTTTGTTTGGCAAGGGTGTGTTTCAGTTCTACAGTGATAATGGCAAATCCATTCAAACAAACTACCACATCAATACTCTGGCGGTCGTCTTCTTGCTGGCGGGCATTGGCAGCACTGGTAAAATGATACTGACGGATAACGCTAAAGATGTTTTTCTTAGCCAGTACTTCCTGATGCTTGTTGTCGCTGCGCTCTGGTTTGAAGTAGAGTAAATCCAGCGTGTGTTGGCTGTTTACTTTCAGTCCGTCACGAAGCAATTGAAACAAAGGTTTTTCCTTTAGTTGTTCCGTAATCTTTTTGCCCAACTCCTTTTTCCAGTCATAACCCAATTCCGATTTTACGGCTTGCAGGGTAGGGCGTTGGGTATCTTGCCAAAACTGCTCCAGCCTGTCCCAATGGATGCAGTTTTCCTTGTCCACCGTTATTTCACTGTCACGGAAAATGCGGTAGCCCCATTTGGTGTCTAACTGATGACAAAAATGGTCTTCAAATATGCGTTCCCAATCTTTACGTTGTTTACTCATCTTCGTTTCGGTTAAGGTCCAGCAATCGGTTACGGGCATATTCCACGGCTTCGTGCAGTTTTTGCTGCAATAGGGCCTTATCTGGTAGCACGGTTAAATATTCCGCCACCCGTATATTGCTTTGGTCCAATTGCAATAGTTCTACGTGTTCTTCGTTTTTACCGGCACAAAGTATCAGCCCGATGGGCAGGTTTTCGCCTTCCACCATCTCAAATTTTTGCAGGTAACGCAGGTACAACTCCATTTGCCCCTTGAAACCCGCCTCAAATTCGCCCAATTTCAGGTCAATGGCCACTAAGCATTTTAGCCTTCGGTGGTAAAACAGCAGGTCTATTTTGTAATCGCGTTGGTCAATGGTGAAGCGCTTTTGCCGCGCCAAAAAAGCGAAATCGCCTCCAAGTTCTATAATAAACCTTTGCAGTTCGGCCACAATAGCCGTTTCCAGGTCTTTTTCGGAGTAGGTATCTTTCAGCCCGAGAAAGTCTAAAAAGTAAGGGTCGCGAAACACCAGTTCCGGGCTGAGTTTCTGTTTGCTTTTAAGGGATTCCAGTTCATATTCAATGGTTTGTTCCGGCTTTTTGCTGATGGCGGTGCGCTCGTAGAGCATGGATTGGATGCGCTCCTGCAATTGCCGGCTGCTCCATTTTTCCAATTTGCACATTTCAATGTAAAAGCTTCTTTTTAACTCATCGTCTATGGCAATAATGAGGCGCAGGTGCGACCAACTCAATTGTGCACGCAGTGTGTGCACAATCCCTATATCCGGAAAAACTTCAGCAGCCCGAAGGCAGTGGTGTAATTGCCTCTTACTCCAACCGTTGCCGTATTCGGCCGTAAGGGCAAGCGACAAACTTTCTATCACTTGCTTGCCGTAACTCGCCCTGTCACTTTTTAAGAGTACTTCGTCTTTTATCCTTTTGCCAACCTGCCAATACAGCAGGGTAAGCTCTGCATTAACGCTGATGGCCACCCTTTGGCGGGCATCTGCTATAAGCTGCTTTACCTCCGTGAAAAAATGTACGGATGATTTTTCAATTTCTTTCATATCCGCTTACTTTTATCTTGCCCGTTACGGCTTCATATATCTTTATCTTTCGTAGCTCCTGCAGTTTTTCAATTTGTGCTTCAATGTTTTTGGTGAGCTGGTCAATGGCGGTGGTGCGCTGTTGCAGATAACTTGCAATTTCTGTTTGTTCTTCAAATGGAGGAAAAGGAACTTTAAGAAACAAAATCTTTTCAACCGATAAACCTGGTTGGGCAGATGCCAAGGAATACTGGTTTAAATTCATATTTCTTAATAATTCACCTAACCAGAA
Source organism: Runella sp. (assembly GCA_039810845.1). Classification (GTDB taxonomy): domain Bacteria; phylum Bacteroidota; class Bacteroidia; order Cytophagales; family Spirosomataceae; genus Runella. The sequence continues at coordinate 2,786 of JBDHXS010000365.1, forward strand.
AAAATCAAGTTTCTTTTTAGGACTTACTACGACAGCGTGTTCTGAAGCCCAGAATTTACCAGAAGCGTAATTAATATTTCCACATAAAGCTCCTTGCCGACCTATCAAAACATAATTTCCTTCGTGGGTGTAAGAACCAAAATAACCCCTCAAACCATTTCCACCATATACGGGATATTCACCATCATCAGCAAAGTCTTCTGATGTGATACTTTCTCCACTTTGCAATGATGAAATATCCTTCAACCTCTTCACCTCCCAATGCTTGGGAATTTTCCCCAGCCACTCAATGCCGCTATCTTTTAGTTCGGCATTGGGGTTTAACCCTTTGGTTACGGCATGGTTGATTTCTATTTGCCGGAGTTCTTTTAGTTTTTCTGCCTGTGCTTTTTTGTTGGCTATCAGGCGGTCAATCTTTTGGGTTTGGCCGTCTAAGTAGTTGGCGATGGCGAGTTGTTCAGTTTTGGGTGGCAAGACAAAATTTACTGCAACTAATTTTTCTCTTGTTAAATGACCAATACTGACTTTGTTAATTATCTTATCAAAATGGCCTGCTTTTCCCGCAGTTGTAAATTGAAATAGTAAGAAGTAGGGTAAAATTCTTTTGTTGCAAGTTACTTTATGAACTGAATTTTGAATGTAGCATTCCTCAATTTCATCAAGCCAAACTGCACACCTTCCGACTTCACCACCTTCACTAACTACCAAGTCATATTTTTTCAACCTATATTGCTCTTGTTCATATTCTGAAAGCCACATTTCTTTTACTTCTGCTATATCAACTCTATCCCATTGAACATTGAATGACCGCAAGTAAGGTTTTAAATCATCTGCCCCGCTATCATCGTTCTGAAGCATTTTACCTAATGTAACATTGGCAACATCCTTTAATCGTTTTACTTCCCAATGCTCCGGTACCTCCCCAATCCAGTCAATACCGCTTGGCTTATATTTTTCGTATCTGCTTATTGTCTGCACCATGATTTTTTTGATTTGAGGATTTGCACGATTCAGGATTGCCATAAAGGTTCGTTTTGCCAGTTCAATAAATTGCCCTTACCGCCTGATGGTATACCCATATATTGAACAGGAATGTTCGGGTATTTGGTGAAAAGCATTTCGAGTTTGTTTTTAATATGATTGCCTGGGTTAGCACGCAACAACAAGTAGCGCAACAAACAAATAAAATAGAACATGCGCTTATTGTTTTCGAAGGGTGGGCTTATCCATTTACCCACAGGCTTTAGCAATTTATTGGGTTCAATAGCAAGGTCTCTGTTCCACAAGCGTGAATGATGGGCACAGAGATTGCGCACGTAAGTCATGGCATGCAGCCAGGAGGCAAAAACGGTATGATGCACTTCAAAGAAACCGGCAATGCGTTTTTTGTCGCTGTTGTTTCGCAGGCCCTTATATAAGTGTGAGAGCTCGCCAATCGTAAGCAGTTCAATACACATCCATGAAGGCGGATTTGCCGGGCTGCTATAAGTATTGGTATAGTGCTTAATAAATACTTCGGGTGTACGTGCTGTTTTGGCTTTAGAAATTATTGCCTGTAAATCATTAAACGGGTCCACCCGGTTACCGATTGAATTATAGTAAGGCACAATAAACAAACCGGCATCGTCCTGCCAGTGTGAGTCGTTGTAATGCATGGCCATACCATAAATGATTTGTGTGCGGATGGCTATTTCAATACGCTCAACACAATCAAATACCAATAGGCGAAGTTCTCTATCAAAGGAATAGGTATCTATAATCTGGTCGAAATTAACCCCCTGATTAAAGACGTCTTTTACTTTTTGATAAGGTAGAAAATAAGCGCTGAGGCGGTAATAACTGATTTCTTGCAAAAAGGATAAAGCCTTTGATTCTTCTTTAACTTCCAGACCTCGTGCTTTAAGCAGGTCGAGTTGTTCTTGATGAGAAAGTGGGGCTTTATTAAAGATTTTTTTACTCATTCCCCTAAAATGAAAAAACCCCCCAAGTGTGCATCGCTGAGAGGCATGGAGGGTGTATTATTATTAAGCAGATGAACTGGCTGAGCAAAAGACACGCCACAGACGCTTTTCTGATGGGCAGCGTGGCATGTACTGTTGGTGCAAATTTATCGAAAAGTTTCATGGCTTGTAACTATTACATATTATTTTTTTGCTTTTTACTCACCGGGAAATTCCTAATTGACTCATTAACAAAAGGTTTTCAGCCTCCAGACCGGACAACTCTGTTGATACAAGGCCGACCTCCCGCAGTGGCTGGTAAACATAAAAATGCTTTGTAAAGGGTATTTCATAACCCTTTTCTTCTTTGGTGATTTCCCATTTCTTTTCCACCTCCTTTTTCAGGAAAGCTTCTTTGTCGTCTTTCCACGGTATGTATTCGGTGTCTTTTACAATCTTCGGCACATGGATGGTGGCTTTCAGCCCAAGCTTGTTGCCATCTAATGTTTTGCGAATGGTAATGGTGGTGTCTGCCGTTTTGTGTTTTGTGGCCAATTCGCTTTCCGGGTCCAGGTGAAAGGTAAATTCGCCTTCCCTGCCTTTTTTGTCTTTGAGTTCGGCCATTCGTTTTTTGTCACCGGCTGTTTTTATCAGCAGGGTGTCGTCCAATTTGTTTTGGGCAACGGTTATTTCTTTTTCTTCGGTTATCGGCTTGCCGTTTTCATCGGTTTCCTCCAAATCCAAAAACACTTTGCGGAAAGCAAAATCTTCCAGTTCAAAAATCTTGCTGTAGGGTCCGGGTGCAAAGGCCTTATGAATGTCAATGATTTGCCTGATCTGGTCGTTGGCTTCCACATAGCGTTCGTTTTCGCCACTGCCTTCCATGCCGTTGTGTATGCGCCTGCGTTTGTTGCCCAGGCTGCGTTTCATTGGTTTCCAAAAATCAACGGCATTAATCAATTGAATTTTGCCTTTTCGTTTTTCAGGTTTATTGTTTCGCACCAGCCAGATGTAGGTGGCAATACCCGTGTTGTAAAACAATTCGGTGGGCAGGGCTACAATGGTTTCCAGCCAGTCGTTTTCCAGGATGTACCTGCGTATTTCGCTTTCACCGCTACCGGCATCGCCACTAAACAAAGGCGAACCGTTGTGCACAATGGCAATGGCAGAACCGCCCAATTCGGCAGGTTTCATTTTGCTTATCATGTGCAGGGTAAAGAGCAACTGCCCATCGCTGCTGCGGGGTTGCCCCACATCAAAACGGCCGTTGCTGTTGGCCAGCGCTTTCTTTTGGATTTTTTTCCAGCTTTTGCCATAAGGCGGGTTGGAAAGCATAAAGTCGAACTGCTCACCGGCAGCGCCATCTTCATACAGCGTGTCGCCTTTGGTAATGTAAGCCGTTTCGCCTTTCAGCAATAAGTCGGCTTGTGCCACAGCCCAGGTTTTATCGTTTACTTCCTGCCCGTACAGCACCACCTTGGCATTAGGGTTTATTTTTTCCTCAATAAACTCTTTGGCTGCCGAAAGCATGCCACCGCTACCGCAGGCGGGGTCGTAAATGGTAACGAGTTGCCCGTCTTTAATGGCTTTCTCGTCCATGTCGAGCATGTGCGTCATTAGGTCAATTACTTCACGGGGCGTGTAATGTTCCCCTGCTTCGGCATTGTTGGCTTCCGAAAATTTGCGAACCAATTCCTCAAACACGTAGCCCATTTTAATGTTGCTCACTTTTTTGGGGCTTAGGTCAATCTCCGAAAAGTCTTTAATGAGTGTGTAAAGTATTTTTTCTTCGGCCAATTTATTGATGTGGGAACGAATGCCCGAACGGTCAATAATGATTTTGATATTGTCGGTATAACCGTTCAGGTAAGCAATGAAATTATTCTTAATGCTGCTTTCGCCTTCGTCAGCAAGGGTGGCAAGTGTTTTACCGCTGGTGTTGTTGAATTTGATTTCCTGCAGGACTTTTCCATTCAGGATTTGTTCCTGTGTTTTCTTGTCAACCTTAGCAAGTTGGCTTTCCAATTCTTTTTTGAGTTGGTCTGTCCTGGCAATCATCACCCCCTCAATCCTGCGGATAAGCACCATCGGATAAATAATGTCGGGGTATTCCGTACGCTGAAAAATGTCTCTTAAAACATCATTGGCGGTATTCCATATAAGCGCTACTTCCTGCGAAATGTCTGTGTCTCTTTTCATTCAAACCGGGGTTTCTAATGTACAATTGTAGTAAATAAGTTGGTAATAGGCTGTTTTTTTG
>JBDHXS010000366.1:0-6971 GCA_039810845.1 Runella sp.
ACAAAACTCGCAAATCTGGCTTCTGGAATACGATTATGGAGTTCATCTTTCGAGATAATTGAGCTTTCAATTCCCCTTCTAAAAGCCCCAAAATCTTGGTCAGTTACATCTTTTGGGAAACCATTGGTGACAACCAAATCCCGAAAACCATCGTTGTCGAAATCGGCCAACATAGGGCACCAACTCCAGTCGGTTGCCTGTACATCCGCCAAAAAAGCAATATCACTGAAAACCGACAGACCCGTTTCGGGGTTCTTACCGCGATTGAGTTGTAGCGTATTTCTAAAATACTGATATTGATACTTGTATTGTTCGGTATTGAGGTAGTTTTGATAGCTATTGGCAGGCATCATTAGTTTTCGGCGCTTGTTATAAGCAGGAAGCATTTCGGTCGTAACCATATCCACCAAACCGTCGTTGTTGATGTCGGCCGCGTCACTTCCCATCGCAGAGTAAGACAAATGTTTAAAAACCTCCCCTACCCGATTGCTAAAAGTACCGTCTTGGTTGTTTACATAAATAATATCATTAGATAAATAGTCGTTGGCGACATAAATATCAGGCCAACTATCTTCGTTGATGTCAACTATTGTACTGCTATGACTGTAGCCATCGTAAATAATACCTGATACTTTTGAGACATCCGTAAAAACGGGGTGTTTGAGTGTTTCGTCCCAATCATTACGGAGTAAAATATCGCGATTGAGTGCTGTCCCGTCTAATATTTGGGTTTTAAATTGATTAGGATATTGTTCATCTATAAAATTTACGCCAATAAAAACGTCTAAATCGCCGTCACGGTCATAGTCCAAGAAAGCCGCGTGTGAGGAATGGCTATCGTTGGCTAAGCCGTATTCTTCAGCTTGTTGCTTAAAAGTGGGAACACCTTTGGAATCATTTCCTTGATTGATAAAAAGTAGGTTTTTACGCAAAGCAGCCGTGGGGCTAAAAGTATTACAGACATAAATATCAAGCTTACCGTCTTGATTAATATCTATCATCGTCACCCCCGACGACCACTCGCCAGCACTGCGTTTTTTGGTAGCCGATTTTTCAGTAATATCTTCAAAGTTGAATTCACCTCGATTGAGATACAGTTTATTTTCTACTTGATTGGCCGCAAAATACACATCTTGAAGGCCATCACCATTTACATCCCCGATAGCTACCCCTCCCCCATTATATACAAATTCAGCATCCAAAATATTGACCGTATCGCGCTCTGTAATGGTATTTTCAAACCTAATTCCTGTGCTTTCGGGGGAAAGTAGTTCAAATAAAGGTTTTTGCTGTTGGCAAGAGGTAAAGCAGATAGTAAATAGCGAAAAGCAGGTAGTAAGTAATGAATAGTGGACAACAGACAACGGACAACGGTTAACTGATAACCAACAACGGATAACTGATAAAGAATCCCAAATAGTAGATATCAAATACATCATTGATACAAAAAAGTTTCTATGTTGTTCAAAAATACGAATAGGCTGCCGTTTGGCAACCTATTCGTATTAAACATTGTACTCAAATTTATTTACTACTTATAGATTAGTAGCCAGGGTTTTGCTTCAAAGTAGGTGCACCATCAATAGAGCTACGAACAATTGCAGTGTTTGGAATAGGCAAGTATTCTGATTTACCTTTTGTAAACTTAGCTCCTGAAAGGTAAGTACGCTTCTTTGTTTCTTCAGTCAAGTATTTGTTCAAGACTGTTTCAGCTACGCCCCAACGCACCAAGTCAAAACGACGGTGTCCTTCCATACCTTCTTCGATACGGTGCTCAAAACGAACGGCTTCGCGTGCCACGGCCTTGTCAGTCCACGCAGTAGTGTATTGTCCTACTTTGTAGTTAGCGGCAGGCGTATTGGTAAAGCCTTTGGTTGGATCGGCATCGTTTACGTATTTTTTCACCATTCCATCTGGATTAGCTGCACGCTGACGTACTTGGTTTACATAAGCACGTGCCTTGTTCAAATCGCCGATTTCTACTTCACATTCTGCTGCCAATAGCAACACAGTAGAATAACGAAGAATTTTTACGTTGTTGGTGTTATAACCTTTTGTCCAGCCAGAAGCAGAAGTCAACGTACCTTCTTGGGCTTTGTAATACACGTTTTTCTTAGGAGAGTAAGGCCCTGCATAACCTGGGTCACGTTGCCATACTACCCCATTGTGTAATCCCCAATCTAAATAAGGAATACCTTTACGTCCTACTGTCCAGTCCAAACGTGGGTCGAGCGCTGCTGCATCAGGCGTAAAAGTAGCATTCGTAGCAGGTGTATCAAACTTCACATCTACATCATTGTAGGTAGTGAGGAATGGAAGGCCATTGGCATCCACGCGGAAAGCATTCACTAAGTTTTGTGAAGGCTGATGGAAACCGCAGCAACCACCAGGGCCTGCACCATAAGGGAAGTTCAAAATATCGCCTTGGTTAGAGTGATCGTCCGTACCTACGTTTACTGCTTGTTGTACCTCTAAAACTCCTTCTGGCGAGTTCTGAATCGCAGGGTCAAAGTTGTCTTGGTACTTCGCATTCAACTTATAACGGCCCGAAGCAATAATCGCATCAAATTGCGTTTTGGCTTCTGCGTATTTTCCTTGCCACATATAAGTCAAGCCCAAAATACCCTGCGCAGCTCCTTTGGTAGCACGGCCTGCTTCAGTTTGTGTAACTGGTAAACCTGCAACGGCTGCTTGTAAATCTGCCTGAATTTGTGGCCAAATGTCTTTATCGTTAGGAATACGGAATTCCGTTACTTTTTCGTCAACATAAGGCACCATATTAAAGACACGCTTCAATTCATAGTGATAGTAAGCACGTAAAAAACGCGCTTCAGCAATACGAATAGCCTTGGTCGTAGCAGACCCCGAAGTAAGAGCTGTAAACGCATTAATGGCCTGATTGGCGCGAGAAATACCATCATAATAGGTATTCCACTTAGCATCAAGATATGGGTTGTTGGCGCTTGTTTCGTGACGCTCAATCGGCGTAATATCAGGTTGGTCATTGGCTTCCGAACCTTTGTAGGCATCTCCCCCAGCAATACTTCCGTAAGTCCAGTTAGAAGCGGCAGAACCCCAAGGCGTACCATTTCCCCAGCCAGAAAAACCGTCCATTACTGAATAAGAAGCAATCAAAAGGGCATCTGCGCCTGTTAAAGTAGCCGAAAGAGTACTTTGAGTTACGGCGCCATAAGGTTTTTGTTCCAAAAAGCTATCCTTACAAGAGGATATAATCCCAAGAACGAGTAGGCCTGTTCCGATGATTATTTTATTTTTCATAATACTTATAAATCAGTGTTTGAGATTTTTAGAATTCAACATTAATACCAAAATACACCGTACGTGCAATCGGGTAACGTCCGTTGTCAACGCCCATTTCTAAGTCGCGGCGAGAGTTATAACCTTCTTGGAGGTTTACGATGGTTACGTCAGGGTCTAAGCCAGTGTATTTAGTAATGGTAAATAGGTTTTGAGCTTGCAAATACAAGCGAACACGGTCCATTCCTACTTTGCTGGTCATAGATGCTGGCAATGTATAACCAAGCGTGAGGTTTTTACCACGGAAATACGAGCCTGATTCTACGTAGAATGTACTACGCTGTGAGCTATAGTTGTCGTTACGGTCAAGCGCAGGATATGTTTTGCCCGCTTCGTACAACATATTTTTTGAGTAGTTGGCTTGGAAAGCAGGGAAATCGGTAAAATAACGAAGATAGTTGAAGATTTGATTTCCATACACCCCTTGGAAATACATGGTAAAATCAAAGTTTTTGTAGTTGGCCGTTAAGTTCAAACCATAATTCAACTTAGGAATTGGGCTACCAATTACGCCCTCATCGTCACTATTGATTTTCCCATCCCCGTTAATGTCGCGGAATTTCAAACGGCCTACTTTGGCATCGCCCATTTCCTTGAGGTAGTTGGCATCGCCTGATTGAATCACACCATCAGAAGTATAACCCCAAAACTGAGAAATAGGATATCCGACCAAAGTACGGGTGATATTACCAATACGCGAACCTGCTCCTGCAATAAACGTATTAGAGTTAGCATCAATACGAGTCATGGTATTTTTGTAATGACCCGCAGTAGCGTTGATACCAAAGTTCAATTGGTTATTAACCGCTTTTCCACGATAGCCAATCGAAATATCATAACCTACGTTGCTCATGTCACCAATATTTTGGGCTAAAGAACCAATATTTCCTGCTGTGGTTGGCAACTGAACACCGTACAAAATATCAGTAGTCTTACGGTCATACCACTCAAAAGTAACATCAAAGGCATTTAAGATACGTGCATCCACCCCGATGTTCAACATTTTGGTTGTTTCCCAACGCAAATCTGGATTCCCAGTAGAAGTTTGAGCGAAACCTGGTGTTACTGAAGAAGATGAACCCGTAATTGGATAGGCGGTATTTGCTAAGTCTTGTCCATAATTAGAGAAGCCAGGGTAGTCACCATTTACTTCGTTATTACCTGTCACGCCATAAGAAGCACGAAGTTTCAAGTCATTAATGGCCGAAATGTTCTTCATGAACTCTTCTTTTGATACGCGCCAGCCGATACTTCCCGCAGGGAAGACCCCGTAAGGATTATTAATAAAGCGAGATACCCCATCACGGCGCACCGTCGCACTTACCAAGTATTTATCCAAGTAGTTGTAGTTGGCCTGTGCAAACATAGATGCTACTGTAAACTCACCACGGTATTCACCTAAATTCCAAGTTTTTGAGTTGGTGTTGGTTAAGATACGATAGTTTGGATCATCTCCAAAGGTCAAACCATTACCACCTGCGTTGAATCCATCATACGTATTTTTGCGAGCTTCTGTACCAATCAAAGCTGTAACGCGGTGATCGCCAAACTCTTGGTTGTAAGCCAAGGTATTTGACCATACCCAGTTACGATTGCTATACATACTGCGGCTCATGCTGTTTGATGAGTTGATTTCGTTAGATTCAAAGTTACGGAAACCGTATCCGCGTCCTTGTCCTGTACCAAAATCAAGACCGAATGAAGTCTTAGCAGTGAGGTGTTTCAACAAATCTACTTCTGCAAACACATTTCCAGTCATACGCATTGAATATCCCTTTCCTTCAGCGGCACGTGTTTGTTGTGCCACAGGATTGCTTGCATTTCCGTAAGGAGGACCTGCCCAGTAACCATTGATGTCATACACGGGCGCAAAAGGAATCATTGAGTATGAATTTTTAAGGGCAGAACCTTCGTTAGGATTTCCCATACCAGCCACTGTAGTTTGGTATGCCATACTAAAGTTTTGACCTACGCGTACCGCTTTTTTCACGTTGTAGTTGCTGTTGACACGCATCTGATAACGGGTATAATTGTTTTTAATCATAATCCCGTTGTGCTTGTAATAGTTTGTACTGAAAAAATAGTTACCTTTTTCAGAACCGCCTGTTGCACTCAATTGAACGCTTGTCAAAGACGCAGGCTTAAATACTTCATGGAACCAATCCGTTCCTTCTTTATTCACCGCTTGAATCAAATAGTTGGCATTAGCATCAGCTGTTGGGTCAGAGTTTAGGAAATAATTGCTGGCATTCGCTTTAGGATCTCCTGCTAATACACCTCCACGGAAGCTACCACTACGGACTGTAAAATCTGGCAGTACCCAAGTGCCTCCTTGTTTTACATAGTGAGGAGACTCAAAAGGAATCCCTGCTCCTGTCGAAAGTCCTTGGTTGATTTGTAGCAATTCTGTCGGGTTAGCCATTGGCAATGCCGATGTTGGCTGCTGAATACCAGTAAAAACATCTACGTTAATTTTTGAACTACCTGCTTTCCCTTTTTTGGTTGTTACCACGATTACACCGTTAGCCGCACGTGAACCATAAATAGAAGCCGAAGCCGCATCTTTCAGTACCTGAATTGACTCAATATCATTCGGGTTCAAGAAGTTAAGATTCGACTCGTTTTGTACTGGCACTCCATCAATCACGTACAAAGGTTCGTTTTGGTTGATAGAACCAATACCCCGTACACGGATAAAAGCAGCACTACCAGGGTCGCCAGAAGAACTCACTTGTACCCCTGCCACACGACCTTGTAACTGATCGGCAATGTTAGAGGCATTTACTTTCTTCATTTCTTTTACGTCAACCACGGCTACTGCCCCCGTGATGTCTTTTTTAGACTGTGACGCATAACCTGTTACAACAACTTCCTGAAGTGCCTTGGTATCGGGTGCCAAAGCTAAGTTGATTGTACTACGGTTACCTACCGAAACTTCTTGGGTAGCATACCCTACAAAAGAAAATACTAAAGTAGCTTTCTCGGGGACATTAATACTATATGCTCCATTGGCATCTGTATTTCCCCCTGAATTACTACCTTTTACCAATACAGTCACGCCTGGCATTGGAGCGCCTGTTTCTCCGTCGGTTATTTTACCCGTTACTTTTCGGCTTTGGGCCATGACCGCCGAACCTAATGAAACACATAATGCAAGCAGTAGAATCCGCACACATCCTCGTAGATAGATTTTTCTCATAATAGATACTGAGAGATTTGAAGTGGAACAAAAATTAAATACTAAAGCATTGTAAGTACAAATACTGCGAAATAGCCATAGGCACTGCCTGCCCATCAGAATAAATAGAGCAACGGCATTAGTGTGGAAAAGAAAAAAATGTCAAACTTTCGACAAAAAATCGTCGTTATGATGTGGGTGAATGGCGCTTAAAGAAGTGTGGAAAGGTAATACATCAATCAGGGGATGTGGAAGTAAACTATTGCGAAAAACTTACTTTTTGGTATAATGTTTAATTAAACCATGAAAAAATAAGACATAAAGATTAATTGCCTGCAATTATACAAATCATTATATCAATAGTCCGCTACGAAATTTATAAAAAAGGGGTGAAATGCTTAGGTTTGTTTTGCGAACCAACTCTAAGTATCACCCCATGAATGTTACAACACTCATAGAGCAAATATTGCAAAAA
>JBDHXS010000367.1:0-6952 GCA_039810845.1 Runella sp.
TTCCGTTGCCAAAACCCTGTGGAGTAGGGTTGTGCTGAATGATGAAACTGTACCAGTCGGCTACCCAAACGGCCCCGTCTGGGCCTACTTCGGCAAATACAGGTGAGAACCATTCGTCGGCACCCGCCATGAGGTTGAAGGCTTCTTTGTCTTCGTAATCTGTGCCACGTTTAACGAGCTGGTTTTGGTGCAATACGTGACCCGTTGGTTCGGCTACGAAGGCAATTTGATTCCAATATTTTTTAGGAAAAGCCCGAGCCGTGTAGAAATTATGCCCAGCGGCGGCGGTAAATCCACCGAATACGTCCACTTGACGAATGCGTGGCGTGATAGGCTTCATGTCTTTGTGCGTGTCAGTACCACGGCTACCGTTGTCGCGTCCCATACCGAGGCTACCCGTAAAGTAGCGGTGAGGAATGGCCATGTACCAGCCGTGCGAGTTGTTGGCGGTTGAGCCAAATACATCCCCAGCCTCGTTGAAGCCCATGCCCCACGTATTGTTAGAAGTACTGGTCATCCACTCCATTTTTGAGCCATCAGGCTTGAAACGGAAAAGTGCTTGGCCAAACTTGAGGGTATCGGCGTTTTCTTTCAACTTACCTTCAAAACCCGAATAACCTACGCATCCCCAAATCCAGTTGTCAAAACCGTAGTGCAAGTTGCTAGGCCCTGCGTGAGTGTCGCCCGTACCGAAGCCCGAGAAGAGAATTTTCTTTTCGTCCGCTTTGTCATCACCGTCATTATCTTTCAAAAACAACATGTGAGGTGCTTGGCTGACGATAAGCCCACCGTTGGCCAACACAATCACTGTTGGAATGCTTAATCCTTCGGCAAAACGAGTGAACTTATCTGCTTTACCGTCTTTGTCGGTATCTTCACAAATCAAGATATAGTCCGTACCGCCCGTGTCTTTACGTTCGTTGGGGTAATCTTTGGTAATAAGCACATACAAACGCCCACGCTCGTCCCAGCTCATTGCGATGGGGTGCATGACGTTGGGTTCTGAGGCAAATAAATCCAAGGTAAAGTCAGCAGGAACTTGAATGTGCTTCATCGATTCTTGTGGCGAAACAGCATTTTGCTGGAGCTGCGGCCCAGGGCGTTTTTCGTAGTTAGGGAGTTTTGATTCTTTGTACGTAAACGGAAGTGGATCGAGGGCGGCCAAATCTTTGACGGCTTGTTCACCTACGGCCCAACGAATTCCTTTTTCCAACAAAGTCATAAATTTGGGCTGGCTCCACGTACGGTCGTCGTGGCCGTATGCCGTGTAGAAAATGCGACCTTTGCCGTGCGTCCTAACCCATGTATAAGGTTCAGTTTTGGTATTGGGCTTGTCTTTGTACTGGTCGGGCTGGATTTCACGCTCGGTCAACACGAGGTTGTCGGGTTGGAGTTTGGTGTGAAGGTAGGTTTCGTCCAATGTTTTGAACATTTTAGCACCCATGATGGCAGGGTGGTTGGGATTAGTCCAAACGGGGCGAATCGTATCCCACGTATGGCGCCAAAATTGTCCTCCCATGATTTTTACCAATTCGTCCGAATTGCGGAAGCAATACGACGCACAGTGAACTGGAATAAAGCCTTTGCCGCTGGCGATGTAGTCCACCAGCGCGCGCTCTTGGGGTTTGCTGATGGTATCCCAGTTGGCGTACAAAAGTACTCCGTCGTACTTGGCTAGGTTAGTCGCATTGAGGTCATTGAGATCATCCGAATAGGTGAAATTGATGCCTTTTGCTCCTAATGCCGACATGATAGACGGTACCCGTTCGATGGGGCGGTGGTGGCCGTTGTCACCCAAAAATAGGATTTCAATGCGGCGGGGCTTGGTCGCTTGTTGGGTTTGGGTCGTTTGCGTTGTTTTTTGAGTGGCACATTGCCACAACAAAATCGCCGACAAAACAATGGTTAGAAAGCGTTTCATTGTATGGTTAGAAAATTATTTGTTACTGAGGATATAAGGGGAATAGATTTTATGATATGATTTTTTATAAACGTTATTTTCTACAAACGTTTTTGGTTCTCCGAACCATTTGTGGTTTTGGTGTGATTGTTTTTTTCTGCTACAAACGTTATTGGTTCTCCGAACCAATTGTGGTTTTTGTAATATGATTTTCTACAAACGTGACTGGTTTTTCGAACCAATCACGTTTGTAGAAACTATCGCATTTTAGGCATTAAAGAAATCAGGCAATTGCAAAAGTTTACCGCCTTGCATGGCCGATTCGTGCGCAAGAATACCCACCGACGTCCAGTTGGCCGACTGAGCAGCATTTGGGAATGGGTCGCGGTCGTCAACTAATGCCATCAAAAACTCGTGTACCAAGTGCGGGTGAGAGCCACCGTGTCCTGCGCCTTGGGTAAATGAAAGGTGGGTATTTTCGGCAATGTCATAAACCCCTTTGGTGGTAAAATCTTGAATTTCGGCAGGCAAAAGGTGCGCGTAATCTGGGGTAGCCACTCGCTCTGGAATTTCGTGCTCTTCTTTTTTGGCCGTGTGAATCACCGCCTCTTCGCCTTCGATGAGTGGCCATTCAAACGATTTTTTAGAACCATATACTTCAAAACTTTCGCGATATTGGCGTGCTACGTCAAACAACGAACGATAAACGTATGCACTCAAGTCGCTGTCTTTGAATTTGATATGTGCCGATTCAACCGCGAAAGGAGAGTTGTGGATTTTGGCTAACTCTTCACGGATTGTACCCGAACCAAAACACGATACATACTCGGCTTCCAATTTGAGCAAACCAGCCACGGGCCCAACGCAGTGCGTCGCGTAGTGCATTGGAGGCAAACCTGGCCAGTAGTCAGGCCAGCCGTCCATGTCTTGTTGGTGCGATGCTTTCAAGAACTGAACTTTTCCGAGTTCGCCTTTTTCGTACAATTCTTTGACAAACAAAAACTCGCGGGCATACACCACGGTTTCCATCATCATGTATTTTTTGCCCGTTTCTTTGACTGTTTTCACGATTTCCATGCACTCTTCTACACTGGTAGCCATCGGAACGGTACAAGCAACGTGTTTCCCTGCGCGAAGCGCTTTTAAGCTTTGTTCGGCGTGGTTAGGAATGGGGGAGTTGATGTGAACCGCGTCGATATTTGGGTCTTTAAGTAACTCGTCGTAATCAGAATAGCGCACGTCAATGCCAAAAGCATCGCCGATGGCGTTGAGTTTTTCGACGTTACGTTGGCAAATGGCGTACATATTGGCGTGTGGGTGACGCTGATAAATCGGAATAAATTCGGCACCAAAGCCCAGACCTACAATGGCAATGTTAATTTTTTTCATGGGAAAAAAGTGTTGATTGGATGTTGTTAGAATTAAACAACAGTGTGAATATGAGTCGTTAAGTTAGAACAGAATTTTTGATAAAAGCCAAACCATCGCGCATGAGTTGTTCTTCTGAATCAAACATTTTGCGCCAAATATTAGCCGCAGGGAGTTTCGGACTGAAAGCTTCGATGCTCAACCAACCGTCATAATTGATGTCTTTAATGGCTTGGAACGTGCCTTTCCAGTCCACGTTTCCTTTGCCAGGCGTACTGCGGTCGTTTTCTGAAAGCTGAATAAACGCAATGCGGTCACCCATGCTGCGGATGCAATCCCCAATGTTTTTCTCTTCGATGTTGGCATGGAAGGTATCAAACATGATTTTGCAATTGGGATGATTAACGTCATCCACAAAGCGAGTGAGTTCGTCGCCGCAACTGGTGAGGTATAATTCAAAGCGATTGAGGTATTCTAAGCCCAATAAAATGCCTTGCTGCTGGGCGTAGTCGGCCAATTGGTAAATTCCTTCTACTCCCCATTTCCACTCATCGGTTGTGGCAGGTTGTCCTGTAAAAACGCCTAAAGCCGAGTGATACGGCCCCATAAGCTTGGTTGCTCCGAGCACAGCCCCGCAGTCAACAACCCGCTTGAGATTTTCGAGCGCATAGGTACGAATGGCAGGGTCGGAGCTGATAAGATTTTCGGCAGGACCACAAAAAGTATCGCATTCGCGGTGCAGACCCAATTCATCCAATTTTTTGCGCCACTGATGCCAAGCGTCAGGGTTGGTATTGAAAATAGGTACTTCTACCCCTTCAAACCCGATTTCCCGAATCAGTTCTAAGGTCGGGAAGAGGCTCTCGTCAATTTGAGTGCCCCAAAGCAACAAATTCATACTGTATTTCATAATGCAATTTTATGGAGAAATAGTGCTAAAAACCTATTGTTTGTTTGCAGGTTTTGACTTTATTTTGATTGAAAACTTGTATTTTGAATAAATTTTGGTTAAAAAAATGTTATTGTAAGGGGCTTTAGAAGAAACCTAACCTGTTCTTAAAAGACAAGGTTTTGAAGAATATAGCCTACTTTTGTGCATGAATTATTTCAAAAACTTACAGGAATTACTGAAGGTGGAGCGTGAAGAAGATCTCCGCCAATACCAACGATTGACAGAACAAGCTTCGGTAGCCGAGCGCCGTGCCAATGGCCTCACGTGGTATCCCGTGGCGATACGTGGTTCGGAAATGAGTAGAGGTGATTATTTGTCGGTTGAGCTCGAACGCACAACGCACCAAGACATTCCACACCAATTTCGTTTTGGGATTCCTGCCGTCTTCTTTGGCAACCACGACCCTAAAAATGACCGAGTAGAAGGCACGATTGCCCACCAAAGTGGTAATCGTCTGAGAATAACGCTTAAAACCGACGAACTGCCCGACTGGACCCGCGACGGGAAACTAGGCGTGGAGGTGCTTTTTGATGATAATAGTTACGAAGAAATGCAATCGGCCCTCAAGCAAGCGATGGCGGTAGCAGAAGGGGTAGCTACTCCAACCAGAGAGCTTGTACAGGTTTTGGCAGGAAATAAAACCCCGACTTTTAAAGAATATGAGCCCGAAATAGCGCTTCCACGCCTCAACGAATCGCAGCAGCGTGCCGTGCATACTATTCTGAAAGCCAACGAATTAGCGATTGTTCACGGGCCTCCTGGGACGGGAAAAACGACCACGTTGGTACAAGTAATAAAAGCGCTGGTTCGCCGCGATAATCAAAAAGTACTCGTGGTAGCGCCAAGCAATACAGCGGTGGATTTGTTGAGTGAAAAGCTTCATTTAGAGGGTGTGAATGTGCTACGGGTAGGAAATCCTGCCCGAGTTACCGAACGAATCATGTCGCTGACACTCGATGGTAAAATGTCCGAACATCCTCAAATAAAGGAAGTGAAACGACTCAAAAAGCAAGCGCAAGAGTTCAAGAGCATGGCGCATAAGTACAAGCGAAGTTTTGGGAAATCGGAACGTGACCAACGTAAGCTGCTCTTTGAAGAAGCCCACAAAATCATGAAAGAAGTAGGAAACACGGAGCAGTACATCATTGATGATTTGATGACCAAAACGCAAGTCGTGACGGCTACGCTGGTGGGTTCTAATCATTATACTGTGCGAGAGGGAAAGTACCAAACCGTTATTATTGACGAGGCAGGACAGGCACTAGAACCTGCGTGCTGGATTCCGATACTCAAGGCGCAAAAAGTAGTATTGGCAGGAGACCATTGCCAACTCCCTCCTACCATCAAATCGGAAGCTGCGGCAAAGAGCGGGTTGAGTAAGACGTTGCTCGAAAAATGCGTTGAGTTACATCCGCAAGCCGTGACGTTGTTGGAAGAACAATACCGCATGAACGAGCAAATCATGGGTTATTCGTCGCAGGTGTTTTATAAAAACCTATTAAAAGCCCACGCATCGGTGGCCAAACGACGCCTTTTTGACGATGATAAGCCTTTGCTGTTTATTGATACTGCAGGCTGTGGTTTCGACGAAAAAATAGAAGGCACGAGCGCAACCAACCCTGAAGAAGCGGGACTTTTGCTCAAGCACCTCAGTCAGTTTATGGCCGAATGGGCTTCCAAAACAAAAACGCCCAATGAAATTCCAAGTGTGGCCATTATTTCGCCTTACAAACAGCAAATTCAAATCCTTAACGAACAACTGACGCATATCGCTGATTTGCAATCTTTTTTGCCCTCTATTGCTATAAATACCGTAGATAGTTTTCAGGGTCAAGAACGGGATATTGTCTATATCAGCATGACGCGCAGCAATGCCGAAGGAGTCATCGGTTTCTTATCAGACATCCGACGCATGAACGTGGCGATGACGAGGGCGCGTAAAAAATTGGTCATTGTAGGCGACAGTGCGACGCTGGCTCAGCTTCCGTTTTATGCTGATTTTATTACCTACGCGGAGTCGATAGATGCCTATCAAAGCGCGTGGGAGTGGATGTAGTTGTCGTGTAGTAATGACTTTATTTTAACTGTGATACAAACTATTTTAGATATTTTTGGTTAAATAAAGCTAACCCACCTTAATTATGCGTATTCCTTTAAGAAAAGAACTCAATTTGCCTACCGTGTCCTTTACGGCTATTGAGTTGATAGAGTCGCATTTTGATTCAAATTGGCATTTTCATCCTCACTATCAAGTTTTTACAGTGTTGGAAGGTTCAGGGACACGTTTTATTGGGGACGATATTCGGCATTTTGAGGCTGGTGATACAGTATTTTTAGGCCCCAATATTCCACACCTCTGGCGCAGTGACCGCGCTTATTTTGAAGGAAATCCTGAGTTGAAAACCCACGGGATTGTCGTATATTTTACGGAGGACTTCTTGGGAGAACACTTTTTTCAAAAACCTGAAATGCACATGTTGCGTCAATTATTGGAAAAAGGAAGACGAGGTCTTGATATTATGGGTAATGCACGCGATTATGTAAAAAAAAGCTTGAAAGAGCTTGTTGTAACGGATGGTTTTGGAGCTATTTTGGAAATGCTTACTACTTTACATATCCTTTCACAGTCGTCGGAAGTGTCGTATATTACGAGTTTGGGTTATGTCAATACCCACAAAGTTTCGGAAACGGAACGAATGCTAAAAGTACATGAATACGTAATGAAACATTTC
>JBDHXS010000368.1:0-6930 GCA_039810845.1 Runella sp.
AGTGTTGATTCTGACCAATAAAGGCGAGCCTGCTTATTCTGTTCTTATTCAGCGGATTGTGAAAAAATATTTGTCGGCAGTTACGTCTCTTCAAAAACGCAGCCCGCATATTTTGCGGCATACTTTTGCGACGCATTTGCTTAATAATGGCGCTGATTTGAATTCCATCAAAGATTTACTCGGACACAGCAGTTTGGCCGCTACGCAGGTTTATACCCACAATACGATTGAGAAATTGAAAAAGATTTACAAACAAGCCCATCCGAAAGCCTAACCTTTTTTATGCTCGCTCCTCCCCAAACCTTTCGTCAAAGACTCAAATACCTCGGCCCAGGTTTTATTTTATCAGCGGCGATTGTCGGTTCGGGTGAATTGATTGCTACGACGGCTCTGGGTGCAAAAGCTGGATTTATAACTTTTTGGGTAGTTTTGGTGAGCTGTTTGGTCAAAGTGACGCTTCAATTGGAGTTTGGGAAAAATGCGATTTATACAGGTGTACCTACCATGCAATCGCTCAATCGTCTCAAAGGCGTAAAATTTGGTAAAGCTCACTGGACTATTTGGCTGTGGCTGTCGTTGCAAGGACTCAAATTATTACAAGTAGGCGGCATTGTAGGGGGAGTAGCTATTGTACTTAATATGGCTTTTCCATTTTTAGGAACAAACGTTTGGGCTATCATAGCGGCTGTTGTCACGGCTATTTTGGTCTATCGAGGTTTCTATAAAACTGTCGAAATGGGTGCCTTAGTTATGATATTACTGTTTACCGCCACTGTATTGGTATCGTTGGTATCTCTACAATTTACCCCTTACGCCATTAGTTGGGAACAACTAAGCAGTGGTTTGACTTTTTCTTTGCCACCCACAGTGGTAGCGGTAGCCATTGGAGCGTTTGGTATCACGGGTGTAGGGGGTGACGAAATTATGTTTTACAACTATTGGTGTATCGAAAAAGGCTATGCATCTTATGCAGGCCCAAACGATAACTCTCCCGAATGGGGTGCCCATGCCAAAGGGTGGATAGAGGTAATGTACTTGGATGCAGTCTGTTCGATGGTAGTCTATACCATTGTAACGGCGGCTTTTTATCTTTTGGGAGCGGCCTTGTTACACGCACACGGGGAGATACCTGAAGGCTATGCAATGATAGAAACCCTCTCCAAAATATTTACCGAAACACTTGGGCCATGGGCCAAAATCATCTTTTTGATTGGCGCTTTCTTTGTGTTGTACTCCACGCTTTTTACGGCTACCGCCAGTTGGGCAAGGATTTTTGGAGACGCTTTTGGGCAACTGGGGTGGGTTAAATTTGACGATGATGCTTCGCGTAAGCGAGTAATTGGCGCCCTCTCGTGGGCGTTTCCGGCCATTTGGTGTTGCTTATTTTTGGTTATTCAAATGCCCGTTGCCATGATTTTGCTGGGCGGGGTAGCTACTTCTATTTTGCTACTGATTGTAGTTTGGGCTGCAGTTATATTTCGCTATCGCGTACTTCCTCGTTCGCTTACTCCGTCGCGTATGTATGACTTTCTTTTTTGGTTGAGCGTAGTATCTATTCTGGCAGTAAGTGCGTATGGTATTTGGCAAGTGATGAAGTAGTTAGTCAATCAGCCTCTACAAAATGCTTTTGGTTTTTGGCCAAATTATGAATGCTCCAATCAATGTCTTTCTTGAAAGTTTTTGAACGGACAGAGCAGTCGCTTAAACGACAGTATTTGCAACATTCGGGAAGACAAGGGTCTGCATGAATAAAAAGCTCAACGTGTCCTGAATTGTTGGCTTCCAGGGCGTGTTCAAACTCATGGACGGCCTCATGAACCTGCCGTAAGTCCCAATAATAAGGCAAAGTGAGGTGGCAATCTACGTGTAAATCAGAGCCATATTTTTGAATGCGCATATTGTGAACATCAATCCAGTAGTCGCGCTTGTGATTTTTAAGAACATCTACAGCGTGTTCAAAAAGCTCTGGATCAGTTTCATCCATCAGAGCGGCTACCGAGCTGCGAATGAGTTGGAAACCGTTGTAAAAGATAACCAATGAAAGCACCAATGAAGCGGCGCTGTCTATCCATTGGATTTTAGTCAATAGTAGCAACCCTAATCCCACTAAAATCAAGACGCTACTGATACTGTCGGTAATTAGGTGTTTACCATCGGCGATGAGTGCTTCAGAGCGGGTGCGTTTACCCACTTTTTGGAGATAATACCCCACAACTCCGTTCAGAACAACTGTCAATAAAATCAGCCAAATACCCCAGTCGAGGTGTTGAATGGGATGTGGGTGAATTAAATGTTGGATGGCTTCTACAGCAATCCAAATGCCTGCGATGATAATTAATGCACCTTCAAAACCCGAAGAGAAGTATTCAATTTTACCATGTCCATAAGGATGGTCATCGTCTTTGGGTTGGGCAGAAAGATAAATACTATAAAAGGCAAACCCACTGGCAATCACATTGATAATAGACTCTAAAGCGTCGCTTAAAATGGCATTGGAACGAGTCAAATAATAGGCGATAAACTTAATACTCATCAAGATTATGCTCAACACAAGAGAAACGATAATCCAGCGGAATTTAGAATTTTGGCTAACTTGCACGACTTTTTCAGGGTAATTCGCCTCAAAGGTACGACTTTCAACCCAAGTTTGGAGTCTGCGACGACCTTTCTATTTTTGAAAATTAACCGAAAAGGTGTATTATTCAATACGAAGATAGTGATGTAAGTCGCTAACTCGGCAATCTTAAAATCGAACAATCGGCAATTGGTATGTCTTTTCCTAACGAAACCGAAAACCCATGGCAAACGCTTAAAAGCCAAGTGGTTTATGACAATAAATGGATTCAGGTACGGCACGAAGATGTAATAAACCCCAGCGGAGGTGCAGGGATTTATGGGGTGGTTCATTACAAAAATAAAGCCATTGGTGTGATTCCTATTGACCAAGAAGGGTTCACTTATTTAGTAGGGCAGTATCGCTATCCTTTGAATGAATACTCCTGGGAAATACCCGAAGGCGGCGGCCCAATGAACGAGGACCCCATCGAAGGAGCTAAACGTGAACTGTTGGAAGAAACGGGGTTGGTGGCTGCCCAATGGACTAAAATTGCTCGTGTACATCTTTCCAACTCCGTGGGCGATGAAGAGGGCTTTTTGTATGTAGCCGAAGAACTCTCCCAAGTGCAAGCAGAACCCGAAGAAACAGAGCAGCTTCATGTCCGTAAAATACGCCTCGCCGATGCAATTGAGATGGTGATGAGGTCTGAAATAACCGATTCTCTTAGTGTAATGGGACTTTTGAAAGTAGCCCGTTTGAGGGGGATTTGATTTTGAAAACGGTTATCGGTTAATTGTTATTCGTTATCGGAGAATTATAACCTTCGGATAACGGATGAACGGATAAACAGATAACGAATAACAAATACACAAAAAATGCTTCTAGCTGCTTTATACGGATTGATTACTGGCGTATTGCTTTGTTTAACTTTTGGTACCGTCTTCTTTGCGCTAATCCAAACCAGTGTAGAGCGAGGCTATCGCAGCGGAATGCAAATTGCATTGGGAGTTGTAATAAGCGATGCTTTTTTTTGTTTTACAGCCATTTTTGGCACTTCTTTTCTACCCCAAATCGAGCATTTTGATAAATGGGTGGGAGCTATTGGAATTATTTTTTTAGTGATTTTGGGAATAAAAAACTTTTTTAGAGTCCCCACTATTACTCCTAAAATACATGCTGATGACCGTAGTCGTCGACGTTCTCATTTTAAATATTTTCTCAAGGGCGTAGCACTTAATGCCCTCAACCCCATCAATTTTATGTCGTGGGCGGCTATTGCTACTTACTTACGCACCAAAGGCCGCTACGACCTCAACGAAATGATTTTATTTTTCGGAATGAGTCTTGTCGGCGTATTTGCAACTCAGTCGGCATTAGCTATTTATGCACATCGCTTACGCCGCTTGCTTACTATTCGTATCATGAAATACATCAATATTACAACGGGAATTGTTTTTTTAGGTGTAGCTACTAAACTACTTTGGGAGCAATTTTTGAAGTAATATTCGGCAATCAATCCTGAGAGGTTTGTGAGCGCCATACTATCAAAACCTCACAGGACTAAATATACTATCGCTCTTTCAACCAAGTCGTCATTATCTCCAAAGCTTCCTCTGAAAAAGTTTCTTCCAGCAGTCCATACTCTGCCATGGTACATTTCTGGCATTTTTGGAAAAGGTGATTCAAATCGGGGAGTTCTACAATTTTGAAATTCTTATTCCCAGCGACTGTTAAGCCCTTTTCAAATCCTGCTAAGTTGGGTTTGGCAGCTACTTGGAGGTCTTTGCTGCCATTGAGAGCCAATACGGGGATTTTGATTTGTGAAAGAATGGGTTGAGGGTCATATTTTAGAAAATAACGATACCATACCGAATTCATCGTACCAAATTGCCTTGTTACTGCTTTTCTACCTTGTTCACTCTTAAACCCTGTTTGTCCGAGTACTGCATCGGGTTGAGCTTTGAGCCACTGATCAAAGGCAAATTGTAAACTGTCTTGAATATCACCTTCCAGCGGTAATCGTGCTACTACATTGTACAGTGCCTCGTTCAGTGAGTGCATGTAACCCCTGTAGGTTTCGTTTGTACCCGATTTCTTTAGGATATCATCGCTTTGTTGGAGCAATAATTCTTTTCCATTTACTCCAACCCCTGCTAAGGAAACCATAAACTTGACGTCTTTAGACGCCAAAGCTGCCAACGGGGCAATCATCCCGCCCTCGCTGTGACCGATGAGTCCGATTTTTCTCTTATTAACTTCCTTGCGCGTTTTTAAATAAGCTACTGCTGCTAAGGCATCTTGGGCATAATCGGCAGAAGTGCCTATTTCGCCTGTGGTTTCTCCAATGCCACGGTCGTCTACACGCAGTACTGCAAAACCATTTCGACTCAAATAATCGGCAATCACCCAAAACGGTTTGTGGCCAAAAACGGTCTCGTCGCGATCTTCTTGCCCCGAACCTGTAATTAAAACAACGGCTGGAAATGTACCACTTTCTTTGGGAAATGTCAGCGTTCCTCCAAAATTGATGGAATGATCCGCATTGTCAAATTTGACATTTTCTACTTGATATGGGAAAGGTGCTTTGGGAATTTGTGGACGCTTTAGAAAAGATAAGTTTTCGACCCTGAGCAGTTTCAAAGCCGCAGGAAAACCATTTTGTTTCCATTGCCCCGAGAAAGCTTCTGTTCCCAATTTTCCACTTAATACTACATTAAACTCTTTTAAATCACCGATTAAACTATCATTTCTGAAAGTGGGTGATTTAAGCGCATACGCAAAAAGACCTTGTTCAGGAATATAAATCGCTGCTCGTTGTTGCTGTATATCAGTTTGTAATCCAAACTTTAATGGACCAATAGTCCCTTCATAAAAAGTTTGGCTAAAAACTATGCTCGAAAGCAATAGGCTACAAAGTGCTGTCAGAAGCGCTTTCATTTTTTTCTTTCTGATAGACTTGATAAGAATAGACTACAATCCAGATAGTTGCTCCAAAAATGAGCCCCATTGTCCACACAATTTTCCATAGATTAGGCAACCAAACTACGCCTAATGCCCCGATGATGCCAATAGCAAAATATAACTTGGCACCTAATTGATGCGTTTTCCGCCAAACGGTTTCATTTTCTAATGTCCACGGGGTACGAATACCAACGAAGTAATTGGACTTGATGTTATTGAGATAATTCCCAACGCCTGCGAGCAACAAGAATACACCTACAAAGATGATATTTGTGAAAGCTTCACCTGCTATTTTTGTCATAGCCGAACGAATAACCAGTATTTGAACCGCGCCCATAAAGGTCAATATCAATAAAATCAATTTGGGATAATGCTCAGACAAGCGAGCCTGATTAAGCCGTGGGTCTAACTGTGGTACGTAGCGCAAAAGAAAATAAATACCTACCGAAACGGCACTCAAAATGATGAGTGTCCATTTAGGGCCATAAGCATCGGGTTGTCCACTCACGCCAAAGTGCGTTGGTACAATCTCTGGCAATTGATTCCAGACAAAAGCTAAATAGATTAAAGGAGCAATAATAACGCCCCACGTCAGATAATTAAGAGTATTTTTCATGGTTTTTTAAGGGTAAATATCCAGGACAATAATTCATCTAAAACGGTGGTATTGAGTGTATAATAAATAAACTGGCCGCGCTTGTCGGCACTGACGAGGTTGGCTTGTTTGAGTAAATCCAAATGATGTGAAATACTCGGTTTGGTCATGTCAAACTTGTCGGCAATCTCTCCTGCGGTGAGGTCACCTTCACGCAAAATTTCCAAAATTTGCCTTCGAGTAGGGTCGTTGAGGGCGCGAAAAAGAATATTCATGTGATTAAGTATTTAGACAAATATCTAAATATTTTTTTGCTTATTCTAAAAATTTTGGGTTAATTGGTTAAAAAGAGAAGGTGAGAGGCAGATTATTAACTATTTTTAACAATCAAATTGCACTAATCTTTTTGAGGTGGCGTTATTTCGGGCGAGTAAATCATTACCCTATCTGACCATGAAACGATTACGATACCTTTTCTGCTTTTTTTTGCTGCTGTCGCTGGACAGTTTTGCCCAAAAAATCACTACGCTAAGCCCTTACATCGAGCAACAATCGCAGCCTGATGTAATGCTTACAAAAGTAGAACTGACAAAAGACTATACCATTTTACATTTCACCTTTGAATTTTCAAGGCGACGTCAATCATTAGAAGAATTGATTTTAGGCCAAAGAAGTAGTCAATTTATTGAAGTTGACCCTAATTGTCGGTTGTATGAACCCAAAAATACGAGTCGTAAATATAGATTTATCAAAGCCGAAGGTATCCCCACAGCACCTCAACAACGGACAGTTTACCCAGTCGATATTGTGAAGTTTT
>JBDHXS010000369.1:0-6929 GCA_039810845.1 Runella sp.
ATTTTTTGCAATATTTGCTCTATGAGTGTTGTAACATTCATGGGGTGATACTTAGAGTTGGTTCGCAAAACAAACCTAAGCATTTCACCCCTTTTTTATAAATTTCGTAGCGGACTATTGTAATCAAAAAAATTTATTTTTTAACCTTAGATAGATACTTGAATAACCGTTTAAGTTACAACTAAATTCAATCTATAGAAAATTTTGATTTTCTTCCTTGTACGGCTTTGTTCTATGGCTAATTGATGCAAAAATAGTACAATATTTAATAAAGTATGTACAATAGAAAGTTAAATAATATTGCATGAAATAAGCTAATTGGGTGCGTCAAAGTCCCATTTTTAGCACTAATCCATATGAAATATCAATATCCTCCCGTTGTCATAGCCATCACAAAACGGGGTTTTACACATTTAAAGAACAACCTTAGGCGTTACCGACTGAAACAAGGAGCAAAAGCCGAGCCCACGACCCCAAAATAAGCAAAGTGTTTGCAACACGGTGAGTGCCAAGCCCACCTCTTTTCATGCTCCTCACCGTGGTCGGTTTCCTCACAAACTGGCTATTTTGTTAGCTGAAAAGAAGTCCGGTGGAGACGGAGTAGTGTAGTAAATGCGCTATTTTAAATACGCTGACCTAAGCATCACGACGGAAGTATAAACAATCACCACAATGACTACCCAACGGAGCGTATCTAAGGGCAAAGATTTGACAATCAAGGCAGCAATCAACACCGCAATAATGCCAGGTAATGCCATGCCAATGGCTGCCTTTCGGTTATAAGCCCCTTCTTTGATAAACTTAATCGAAGCAGGGGGCATCAAAAAAGCACAAGAGCCCATCATGATTGGAAAGGCCACTTGTGGCGATAATCCTAAGGCAAAGACCATCGCCATACAGGGGGCGTAGAGACCGATACCCGCGGTCATTAAAGCCCCCAAAAGGAAGTTTACTACCACCGCAATAATGAGTTTGATACCGCTTAGACCAATGGCTGTACCACCACCTTGAATCCATTGCATCTTGCCTGCAAACATAAATCCAGCCGTAATCAGCAGCGCAATGCCCATCGTCAGGCGTATTTTCTTCTCAGACATTTTTGAGACAATACCCGCACCCAATATCGCACCAGCAGCAGCAGATATGAGCATCAGTATTAAGGTAACTGGCTCAACTTCAATGACGGTGATGAAAATAAGGGCTTGAATTAAAACAGGAATCGTGTTGGCTACATTGAGCGTGCCGGGCAAAATACGGTCTTCGGTTTGTTTTGTGAATTTCAATAAAGCCGTTTGAGGAGCAAATGCGCCAATACCCAAAACATCAAAAAAATTGACCACAAAACCGATGAGTCCCGTTTTTAACCAACTGACATTCTCAAGGTTGTTTTTATGTTTTGAAAAATCCTTGAAGAGAGCGATGCTGAACCAAACGGTTAGTATAGCCAACGAAACCCAGATAAATTGTATCATGTAGTAGGTAATTATTTCAAAAGTAGAACTATTTTTATTCCTTTAGAACATTTCAACAAATGTAAAGTAGGAAAACCCAATTTACACATTTCCTAATTGTATATCTTCTTGTTAAGAACTTACCCCAAAAGTCTTGTCAATATCATATTCCGAATCAAAACAACGAAATAAAATGAGTGCTTATCCAAGTATTTTCAATGATGTAATTGGCCCGGTCATGCGCGGCCCGTCGAGTTCGCATTGTGCGGCATCTTTGCGGATAGCTCGGCTATGCCGCGACCTTATGGACGAAAACATCAAAAACATTTTGATAGAATTTGATCCCAATGGCTCTTTGGCAACCACGCACAAAAGTCAAGGCTCGGATATGGGTTTATTTGGCGGGTTTTTAGGTTGGGAGGCTTATGATGAGCGATTGCCTGAATCTGAAAAATACCTCGCTACTGCGGGTATTGGGGTAGAAATCAAAATCTGTAACATCAACGCCGACCACCCAAATACGTACAAGCTCAGACTTCAAAACGATAAAGAAACCCGAAACCTAACGGCTATTTCTACGGGAGGTGGTATGATTGAAGTCATCGAAATTGATGGGGTTGCAGTATCAATGGCAGGTGATTATTTTGAAACCCTTGTGTATTGTACCGAATCGGACGAAATTATCTCTTTCTTGAAAGCCTCCATTCCTTACGATTCCATAGCGTTTCACCCAGGGGAAATGAGTTTTGTCGAAATCAAATCCCAAGTCCCTCTTGACGAGATGATTTGTGATGAGTTGCGGGCCATGAATAGTGT
Organism: Runella sp.; assembly: GCA_039810845.1. Lineage (GTDB taxonomy): Bacteria > Bacteroidota > Bacteroidia > Cytophagales > Spirosomataceae > Runella. The sequence goes on from JBDHXS010000369.1 coordinate 2,268, forward strand.
TCACTTTATTAAATGCTTGAAGCCTGTACTGCCCGTGATGGCCAGAAACAACTTGCAAGTGCCTTTTATCACTTGCAACGAAATGCTTGCTTACAATGAAGACAAAAACAAGTCATTGTGGGAGTTAGCCGTTGATTATGAAGCCGCTCGTGGAAATATTTCTGCCGAAGAAGTGTTTGAAAAGATGCGTAAAATCATTCACATCATGGGCAATGCCATTGAGCTGGGACTGAAAGGCACGCATTATGAAGACAGGATACTGGGGAGTCAGTCCTTACAATTCAAACAGAAATTAGCCGCCAATCAGTTAGTGGGTGGCGATACCAACAACCGAATCATTATGTACGTATCGGCCATGATGGAAGTAAAAAGTTCGATGGGGGTCATCGTAGCGGCACCCACAGCGGGCTCATGCGGGGCGTTGCCAGGGGCTTTGTTTGGAACAGCCCATGCGATGGGTTTGCCCGAAGACGAAATCGTAAAAGCCATGCTATCAGCGGGTTTGATTGGGGTATTTATAGCGGCTCATGCCACTTTTGCGGCAGAAGTAGGCGGGTGCATGGCCGAAACAGGCTCAGGCGGAGGCATGGCTGCCGCAGGCATTGTAGGCATGAAAGGCGGCACCTTAAAACAATCCATTGCGGCGGCTTCTTTGGCTTTACAAAACTCATTGGGTATCATCTGTGACCCCATTGGAAATAGAGTGGAAGCTCCCTGTTTGGGCAGAAACGTAATGGCAGCCACCAATGCTATTTCGTGCGCTAATATGGCCTTATCCGATTATGAGCAACTTATTCCCTTAGACGAAGTAATTGAAACCATGAAAGCCGTTGGCGATCAAATTCATCACACGTTACGTTGTACCAACCTCGGCGGATTGTCCATTACCAATGCAGCCAAGAAAATAGAAGCTATGCTGGAAGAACAGCCCAATAAATTCTACAAAAGCTGTTAAAAATGAGAATAGAGAAACCGAAGCACAAAAGAGTAGAAAGCGCTGTTTTTTTCTTCTGTTTTAAACCTTAAACTAAGCCCTCTAACCACGCATTTCGAATGAATAGAAGAACTTTTGTAGCTACAAGTGTCAGTACACTGAGTGCCATTCCAGTATTGGGATTTCAACTTTTTGAAAAATATAGCCTTGCCAAGCCCGCATGGTTGTTGGAATGGATAAAAATCCACGACCAGCAATTGCCCAACTTTAAAGTCCTCAAAGTTACCAACCCCCAGCATCCTTACGTGGGTGGTTACATGGACGACGCCGAAATCCCGAATCCGCACACAACGGCGGGTTTTATTGGAAAAGCATGTATGCTAATGGCTTGCCCTGAATCGGTTTTTTATCAATCAAAAGAGACACTCAAAGAGGTAGAGGAAGCTACAAAGGCACTGCTCAAGATGCAACATACCGATGGTACGATAGATTTGCTTTCCACCAATTTTCATTCTACACCCGACACCGCCTTTGTTTTAGAAAATATCGTTCCTGCCTATACTTTTTTGAAAAAATCTACTACCAAAGGTTCAGAAGTCGCTTTGGACCTGCTCAAAACTTTCTTAAAAAACGCAGGGGAAGCCCTCACCGTAGGCGGTATTCACACCCCCAATCACCGTTGGGTAGTGTCGGCGGCATTGACCAAATTGAATGAACTTTTTCCCGACCCTCGCTACTTAGCGCGTATTGAACAATGGTTGGCCGAACACATTGATATTGATCCCGACGGACAATACAATGAGAAAAGCACGAACAGTTATTCCCCCATCGTCAATCGTTCACTCATCATCATTGCCAAAGGATTGAACAAACCAGAGTTGTTGGAACCAGTTCGCAAAAACCTGGTGATGACATTTTACTACGTTCATCCCAACGGAGAAGTCGTAACGGAAGCTTCCAATAGGCAGGACAAAGGTACCATCGGCAATATGGTCAGGTATTACTACTGTTATCGTTATATGGCTCTACTGGACAACAATGGCGAAATGGCCGAGATGTGTCGTTTAATTGAAAATACGAGTACCAAGAATCAATTAGCTGGTTATTTGGATTATTTTCTAGAAGACCCCAACCTTTGGAAAGAATTGCCAGTGAGCAAAGCTTTGCCGACCAACTACGCTAAAGCGTTTCCGTATTCGGGTGTAGTGCGGATTCGGCGGGGTAATTGGGATGCTACCATTTTGTCTAACAATGCAAGTTGGCTTACATTTCACAAAGGCAACGCCGTGTTGCAGGCTATGCGAATAGCCGCTTCTTTTTTCGGGAAAGGACAGTTTGATTCGGTAAAGATTGAACAGGAGGGGAATACGTGGGTATTACGAAAGTCGCTCGAAGGACCTTATTACCAGCCGATTGCCAAAGAACAAATTGTCGCTGATGGAGATTGGGATAAAATGCCACGCGCCAACCGTCCTCAGAGCGAAATTCAAAAACTGATGACAATTGTAAAAATCAGTGAAGCGAATAACGGATTGCAAATAGAGATTGACATGCATGGAACAGAGGGTGTACCCGTGTCTTTTGAGTTAATTTTTCGTGCGGGCGGCACATTTTCGGGGGTAACAAAACATCCCCAAAAAGACAATGCTTATCTGTTGGCTGGAGAATCAGGCTCGTATACTATCAATTCCGACACCATTCAATTTGGCCCTGGAAAGGCAGAACACAAAGGAATACAGCTCAGAGGGGCATTGCCTGCGGTGGATGCGCCAACGGTGTATCTAACTGGTTTTACGCCTTTTAAACATACGATTTCTTTAACTTAACATAGTATTACAAAAGTACGCCAAACTATACAGTAGAACGCTAGGGCTGTATGTCTTCGGGAGGATGAGAGATTATTTGAAAAAAGAAAGTAATGAAAAAGACCAAACTGAACTTCGCCCTATTGGCGCTGACTGTTTTGATTTATGCCTGCTCCGTAAGAGTAGCCAACAAATTTGCTCCTGTGGATTTTACCCAAACGGCCATTCATCCTGTTGCCACAGAAATTAGAAAGGATACGTTACGAGAAGCTTTGCCTTTCGATTTAACTCCGCTTACACCCGAGCAAAGTCTGAAAAAATTTATTCTACCAGAGGGGTATCATCTTGAATTGGTAGCCAGCGAACCCATGATTACCGAACCCGTAGCTATAACTTGGGATGGTAATGCCAAAATGTATGTGGCGCAAATGGAAACCTACACGCAGGACGCCGACGGCACGGGCACAAAAGATCCAAAGAGCCGGGTTATGTTGTTGGAAGATACCGACAACGACGGCAAAATGGACAAAAGTTCGGTATTTATCAAAGACTTGATATTGCCCCGAATGATTCTATGCGTCAATCACGAGTTGCTGGTCAATGAAACCGACATCTATGATATTTTCAGTTATAAAGACACCAATGGCGATGGTGTAGCAGATGTAAAAAAGCCCGTCTATACCGTGGGAAAAGTGGCCCCTGGTAACTTAGAACATCAGCGGAGCGGGTTGATTTGGAATATTGACAACTACATTTATCAAACCGTTGATCCCATTCGTTTTCGGTACGTAAATGGCATACTGCAACCCGATTCACTGCACAGCGGTTCCAATGGACAATGGGGCTTAACTTCAGACAATTACGGTCGTTTATTTTATAGTCGGGGTGGAGGAGAGAATGCCGGTTCGGGTTTTCAGATCAACCCAAAATATGGTCAATTGGAGTTTGCTGATGCCTACAGCGAGGAAAAATTTAGCCCTGTTTGGTCTAAAATTCAAAACCCTGACGTGCAAGGTGGACTGCCAAGAGTACGTCCTGATAGCACCTTAAATCATTTTACTTCGGCCAATGGCCAATCCATCTTCAGAGGAGATCGCCTTCCTGCCGATTTGGTGGGTGATTATATCATCAATGAACCTGTTGCTCGTATCATCAGACGAGCTAAAGTAATAAACCGAGAAGGAAAAACGTATCTCGAAAATGCCTATAATCAGAAAGAATTTATTGCCAGTACGGATACTTACTTCCGACCGGTCAATACCTACACTGGTCCAGATGGATTTTTATATATCGTTGATATGAGTCGGGGGATTATTCAAGAATCCAACTGGACTCCAAAAGGGAGTTATCTGCGCGAGAAAATTGATTATTATGGATTGGCAAAAGTTAATCAACGTGGACGTATTTGGCGATTAGTACACGATGGCTATAAAGCAGGGCCTAAACCAAAAATGCTGGATGTGCCTGCTAGCGGCCTCGTGAAGTTTTTAGAACACTCCAATGGTTGGTGGCGGGATAATGCCCAAAAACAGCTCATCATTTTGGGTGATAAATCAGTGGTACCCGAATTGAAATTGATGGCGTCTGGCAAAAAAAATACCTCAGCTTTGGGAAGGTTACATGCACTGTGGACACTTGAAGGTTTGAATGAAATAAACAAAGACCTTTTGCTGACGGCATTAAAAGATGCCGACCCGCAAATCAGGCGCGCTGCTATTTGGATGAGCGAGCCATATATCAAAAACAATGATAGTCAATGGATTGGGCAACTTGGTAAGTTAATAACGGATGAGAGTTTTGATGTAAAAACGCAACTTCTTTTGTCTTTTGGCGCAAGTAAAAATGAATTGGCGAAGAAGATTGTGCAGCATATTTTAGCCGAAAATCCGAAAACCCAAATGCTGGCAAGTGTAATAAAGAGCA
>JBDHXS010000370.1:0-6926 GCA_039810845.1 Runella sp.
CATCTGCATAATCAAAGAGTGTAGGGGATTGTGCTTGCCCAAAAGGTAGACTGTTGGGGTAATTCCCTTTTTGAGATACCATACACTGAATTTTATCTTCATAATTGACCAGCAGTTCGGATAAATGAGAAGCGGAGGCGTATTGCTCATAAAATAGAACTGAAATGGGAGAAACCAATGACTCGGTTTCGCGTGCTATCAGAAAACCATTATCAAAATGAGGTTCTTGATTTATCAGGTAAACTGATTTATTGTATTCGTAGTTGTTGAAATACTTGTGATGATTGACGTAATAATCGTGTTGGGGGGAGATAGCTTCATAAAATTGACTGAAATCGTAGCCTTGGGGAACAAAGACTTTTGCCACATTGCGACAACCTAAACCAAAGTATTGAAGAACATCCCGACCTAAGGCAGCTAATTCTTCCTTGGTTTCGTGGCCGTTGATGATTCCAACCGATGTGCGATTGCGCCGAATAACGTGTGGTTTCTTAGAAAAGTAATATTCAAAATAGCGAGCGGTATTGTCGCTACCCGTGGCGATGTAGGCATCAGCAGCGTTGATTCGCTCGACAACTGAAATACGTTCTGCTAATTTAGGTTCAATTTCGATGAGTTTTTCTATTAAAAACAGCATCAATGTGCGGTCGTCGTTACTGATTTTAGCCAAAAGGTGGTGTCCACTCGTTAGTACACACAGTAAATCGTGAAATCCTACTGCTGGAATATTGCCAGCCATCACAACTCCAATTTTTTTAGGAGCAGTCTGTGAAGTAGAAATTTGTAAAAAATAGGGTTTTATCCAATTCATTAATTTCTCTTCTTCTAGGTATTCTTCGGCAATGGCGTGTAATGACTGACTAACAAAGGCGGGTGTAAACCAGTTGTTTTGGGAAGAAGCTCTAAATACTACCTCATCTATAAGGTTAGTTTTGAGTAATTTTCCTAAAGTAATGAAGGGAGATGTACGATTTTTAATAGTATCCATTGAAATATTTATAGGAAAAGTACAAAAAAACAAAGAATTATGATTTTTATGACCTAACCGAAACTTTAAATAGTTAAATTTGTTTTTTAATTGCAAATGCAAATATCCCAAAACTAAACGATACTGTGCAATTATGGCTATCATGATTACTGACGAATGCATCAATTGTGGTGCATGTGAGCCAGAATGTCCGAATACAGCAATATACGAAGGAGGTGTAGAATGGACTTATGCAGGTGGGACTCATCTGGAAGAGATTGACTACGGTGATGGAACAGTAGTGAGTGCAAAATTGAAGCAGTCGCCTGTGTCAAATGAGTTTTATTACATTGTGACCGACAAGTGCACAGAGTGCATGGGTTTCCATGAAGAACCACAATGTGCGGCAGTTTGTCCAGTTGATTGCTGTGTCCCTGATCCAGAAAATGTTGAGGATGAAGACACTCTCCTTGCTAAGAAAGCTTGGATGCATGGCGAATAACCTTTAAGTCTTGTTTTGTAAAAGCCCCTGAAGCAATTCAGGGGCTTTTTTTTGCCCCAATCTAACTATTTAGCTGATTTCTAAGGATTTGACAATATGCCTTTTATTTTTAGAAAATATAATTATTCAAATGTTTTATTGATGAATATTGTATATGTTGAAAGAATAATATTTTGATATTGTTGAATAATGCAGAATAAATTAAAAAATTGAATTATTTAAATAAAAAATTAAATATAACTTAAATTTTACACTTAAAATCTATAAAATGTTAAGTTTTAATAAAAAAATACTTAAAAAATATACTAAAAATTTGGATGTTTACAAAAATAAGGTAATGTTTGTATCGAAAAACAAAACCACATATTGCCCACCTTAAACAAAATAATATTATGCAAAAGTTACAATTACTTATTTTATGTTTGTTTACAACTTTTTTGGCTTTTCCCAAGGGAAATGATGGAAAAACGGAAACTAAGACCGAAGCTAAAGTAGAAGGTAAGACTGAAGGCGAAGAAGAAAAGAAAGGTACATTTACTTTTTCGGGTTATATTGATTCCTACTTCATAGGTAATTTTAACAAGCCAGCTTCTCGGTCAAATTTAGGCGCTTACTACGCTCGTGCTTTTGATCAAAAGTCAGGACAGTTTTCATTGGGCTTGGTACAAACCAAAATGCAATACAGCAATGAAAAATCGGATGTAGTAGTAGATTTGGCATTTGGGCCTAATGCTGACCTCGGAAACTACGGTAACGTACTGGGCGCTCTCGGTTCTAATACCAATACAGCTCTTGCCATTAAGCAAGCTTATTTCAACTGGAAAGCTTCCAGCAAATTCACGCTGACAGCGGGTCAGTTTGGTACCCATATTGGTTATGAAGTGATTGACGCTCCCGTTAACTTCAACTATTCATTGTCTAACTTATTCAACAATGGCCCTTTTTATCATATTGGTTTAAAAGGTACTTATGCTTTCTCTGACAAAGTATCTTTGATGGTAGGTTTAGTGAATAATGTAGATAATCTCAATGATAACAACCGTAAAAAAGGACTTATCTCTCAACTTTTCTTGAATCCTGCGAAAGGTTGGAATGTGTATTTGAACTTTATCAATAGCAATGAAGCAAGCCCTAATGCAAATGGGGATACGCCAGATGCCCACTACAGAGTATTTGATATTGTAACTACTCTACAAGCTACTGATAAATTGTTGATTGGTGCTAACGCAGCTTTTGGTTCTCAAAAAGGTGATTATCAAGGCGCAGGTGGCCCAACAGAAGCTACTCCTTGGGGCGGTGCAGCTGGTTATTTAACGCTTGCAGCTTCTGACGTTTTCAGTATTGGTGCTCGTTATGAGTATTTTGATAATACCGCAGGAGCTCGTGCACTTCTTAATCGTAAGGGCGATGGTACTTCCGTTAATTCATTGACACTCACTGGTAATTTCACTTTGGCAGATGGCCACTTATTAATTAAACCAGAGTTTCGTTTGGATGCTTACAAAAAATTGACAGGTTCTGGAGAAAGTGGAATGCAACAGTTTGAGGACTCAAAAGGTACTTTTACTAAAAATTCACAATCAACTTTGGGCTTGGCATTTATCTACAAGTTTTAATTGATTTAAAAGCATTAGCGGGCAAGCCTGCGCGAAGGGTTCTATCTTATAATTTACTTTGATAGAATCCTCTTTGAAAAACTTTGTTAAAACAAAATAAGTACAACCAAAACCAGTCAAGTAACTCTATGAAAAAGTACATCCCACTTGTAATTTTGTTGGCTCTCAGTCTTTTAGGGATTCTGATGCCTGCTATTCCGAAGCAAATTGTAACAGAAGGTCTCAATTCTGGCGACATCGCTTGGATGCTCGTAGCAACTGCTTTTGTATTATTGATGACACCTGGATTAGCTTACTTCTATGGTGGTATGGTAAATCACAAAAATGTGATTTCGACCATGTTGCAAAGCTTTATTGCCATGGGGGTCATCAGCATTGTTTGGGTAGTTATAGGATTTAGTTTAGCCTTTGGTGATTCCATTGGAGGTTGGGTAGGGGACCCTACCACATTCTTTATGTTTAATGGTGTATTAGACGGCAAGCCTTGGTCATTAGCACCTACGATTCCATTGGCGTTGTTTGCATTTTTTCAGTTAAAATTTGCGGTTATTACCCCTGCGCTCGTCACAGGTTCATTGGCAGAACGTATCAAGTTCCGTTCTTACATTTTGTTCATGGTACTGTTTAGTATTTTTGTATATGCACCTTTGGCACACTGGACTTGGCATCCTGAAGGTTTCTTGTTCAAATTAGGTGTACTCGACTTTGCAGGAGGTACTGTAGTACACATGTCGGCAGGTTGGGCTGCTTTGGCAGGAGCTTTGTACTTAAAACGTCGTCAGGCACATGTTGAAGCTACGTTCTTACCTCCAGCCAATATTCCTTATGTATTATTGGGTACAGGTTTACTTTGGTTTGGATGGTTTGGGTTCAACGCTGGTTCTGCAGTAGGTTCAGGCCCATTGGCGGTATCTGCTTTGGGTGCTACCAATACCGCAGCAGCGGCAGCAGGTTTGGCATGGGTATTGTTTGATGCAGCTAAAGGTAAAAAACCATCTGCTTTGGGCTTTTCTATCGGTGCGGTGGTAGGGTTGGTTGCTATTACTCCTGCTTGCGGTTTCGTTACAATTCCACAGTCTATCTTTATCGGTACTATTTCTTCTATGGTTTCTAACTATTTGGCTCACCTTCGTACTAAAACTACGTTGGATGATACCCTTGACGTATTTCCTTGCCACGGCGTAGGTGGTATGATGGGTATGTTGATGACTGGTATTTTTGCTTCTAAAGGAGTAAATGCCGCTGTAGTAGATGAAGGTTTGGCATACGGAGCCTTCACTTTGTTCAAAAACCACGTGATTGCATTGGTATTGGTTTCAGCCTTTGCTTTTGTTATGTCATATTTGATTTTGAAAATCACCGATATGATTGAGCCATTGCGTGTATCAGAAGAAGACGAAAAAGTAGGCTTGGACATTAGCCAACATGATGAATTCTTAGTAGAAGCATAATTTAATATTTCAACGACACCACAGAGGGTTCGCCCTGTTGACTGTGGTTTTGTTGTACTCGTTGAAGCTACTGGCTATGCTGGTAGCTTCATTTTTTTTGGAGTACTTTGGGATATTTTTTTAGCTTTGTGGCATGTATTTTGTTATTTTATTTTACAACTATACATCTAAACAGCCATTTTATTCGTATATACGTAGTGGCAAAAAAGTATTATTATTGAAAATAAGTTATTTTAAAGTAAAATGCTCTGATTATCAATATTTTACACACCTTTCTCGCTCAATGGACTTCAATGTTATAAACATTATTTTATGTTTTAGTTTAGCTTTCTTGTGTTTCGTCTCCAAACAAGGTAAGCATACCTACTATTTAGGTTTTTTCTTCTGTATTGTTTCTATTTATCAATTGCTATCATTGCCAACGGCTAAATATCTCTTAGCTTATGCCCCTATTTTGTGGGTTCCAGAAACACTGATGTTGCTTGCCCCCCCTATGTTAGTTTGCTATGTTCGTTCTATGTCGGGTTTTGCAAATCATCTATATACAAAATGTTTGCTGATTCCTTCTGGTTTGTATTTAAAGGTGTTTTCGTATTTCTACGTAGCTGGATACGTTACCACAGACTCTTTTCATAAAAGTGGTCTTTTTTATGGGGGAGCATTAGGGTCTGTAATCTTTAGTTGTGTGGTTGTCATCTGGATTTTAGTATGGATTTCTAAATACCAACATTTACTTCAGTCATATTCTCTTTATTGGACATACAGTTTGTTTACTTTCGCCTTAGTACATTCTATACTGACAGGGTTATCCCATTTTTATAGCATTGAGAGAGGAGGGCTGATTCAACAACTGAGTGATTTAACAATGGTTGCTTTTTTGGCTATGCTGTTGATTTCAGGGTTTCGGGTATTGCTTACTAAGATAATAATCTCTACCAAAGAAGCAGACTCGTGGCAAGTGAGTATTGCGGATATGTCTTTGCAGGTAACAACCAAAAAAGAGCTTTGTCCAAAATTACGAGAAGTATATGTCAATCGTATTAGAGAGGCTTTAGAAGTAAAAAAGATTTATCTGAGTTCAAAGGTAACCCGAAGTCAATTAGCAAAAAACACAGACATGAGTCCGCATGATTTATCCTATGTGGTTAACAATGAATGGAATCTTAATTTTAATGAATTGCTTAACACATACCGGGTCAATGAGGCCAAACAACTTCTACAAGACGAAAAATACGATAGTGCTACAATGTTTGCTATTGCGATAGATTCTGGCTTCAATTCAGAGTCTTCTTTTTATACTGTCTTCAAAAAAATAACCGGAACGTCTCCCAAACGATACAAAGATTCCATAAAGTCCACTTTATGATGACAGCATGGAGTGTTTAATACTTTAGAAGGGCTTAAAATCTACTTCAAGATTATAATTTTAAAGTATTTATTGCAGAAGAATTAATTTATTTGTTAACATTCTTTACCCGCTTTGATTAATTACTGTTAAAAGTATTATTCACACACTAACTAACAGTGACATGGAGATCAAAGTTAATCTTAAACCATCCAGAGATTGGATGGAACAGCTGGCAGAGCAGTTTGGAGCAAAAGCACAATCTCCAACGGAGTTTTATCATACCGATGGTGATTCTTTCTTTCGGCTTCATGCAACCCTCTTAGATAAAGAGGTGGCCGTCTTATTGGGTGATTTACGGTGGAGTAAACCACTAAATACACTCAAGATATCACTTGGTATAAACGACTACTGGACACTCACGTTTGTTTGTTCAGAGGATATACATGTTCACACTCTATCAGACGCAGATAGTCATCCCAAAGGGCAGGTTCAAGCGTGTAAATCTACGGTATTATACAGTTCAAAAATGACTGTAGATACCCATTGGCCTGTTGGGAAACGTTCTAGATTTGTTGCAATTAGTTTTCATAGAGAGTGGCTTTATGAAAAATTAGGGATTGGGATTGACGACAATAATTTTTCTAATAACGCCTCCTTGTTTAATCTATTGTCATCTGAATCAGGTGTTTATATTCAAGGTTTTTCTTTTTCGGAACTTTCAATAGATAAACTTTTTGAAGATACAAATGCTTGGACTTGGAAGTTATCGGCTCAGGCTCAGTGCTATAAACTGATTGCTGATTTTATAAGCAAAATTGGAGAAAATGAATCATTAGATCAGAGTGGCAAGATCAATCAAAATGATTTGAGGAAAATTGTGACTATTGAAAACCAATATTTTGTTCTTACAAAACCACTTCCAAATGTAGAGTTTTGGCACGCGAAGCAGGGATGAGCCTTTCTAAATTTAAAAATGTTTTAAAGAAGTTTATGGATTTCCACCGTATGAGTATCATTTGAACCAAAAACTTGAGTCCGCAAA